>CAIPBN010000927.1 GCA_903863315.1 uncultured Verrucomicrobiota bacterium
CGGCAGCGGGCCGCGCGGCGCGGTCATCTCGCTGACCAAATAGTTGAGCGCGAGCTTGAGCTCGGTGTCCGTGGGCGGGCGGGAGTAGATGAGGCGGTAGAGCATCTTGACCCGTTCAAAGTCGTTGGGCAGCACCTTGAGGTCGCCGCGCTGCACCGTGTTGATGGCCTGCTCCACCACGAGCGGGCTGTTCATCATGAAGAGCGCCTGCTGCGGGACGACGGTGGTGTTCCGCTGGCCGGTGCTGATGTCGGGATTGGCGAAGTCGAAGACCGGGAACATGCCGGGCAGGCTGGCGCGATCCACGAGACCGTAAACACTGCGGCGGTCGGAATACGGTTCGCGATCCAGCCGTTCACCCGGGCCGCCCATGGTGAAGTCCAGCTTGCCGCCGATGTGCAGGATCGTGTCGCGCAGGGCCTCGAATTCCAGTCGTCGCCGGTTTTGCTGCCACAGCCAGCGGTTTTCCGGGTCCACCTGCGAATGGCGCGGGATGTCCTCGCTGCTTTGCTGCCAGGTGTGCGAGAGCATGATGAGCTTCTGGAGCTTCTTGACTGACCAGCCGTTTTCCATGAACGACCACGCCAGATAATCGAGCAGCTCCGGGTGCGTGGGGGGTTCCGCTCGCAGGCCGAAATCGTTCGCCGTGCGCACGATGCCCTCGCCGAACTGATGGAGCCAGACGCGATTCACCATCACGCGGGCGGTGAGCGGGTTGTCGGGCGAGGCGATGTGATTGGCCAGCTCCAGCCGGCCGCTGCCGTCGCGGAAGGGCTGGCGGTCCTCACCGGAGAGAATTTCCAGAAACTGGCGCGGCACGTTCGGGCCGCGGCTGCCGCGGTTGCCCTTGATGAAGACGTAGCTGTCGCGCGGCTGGGGCGAGTCATAGATCACCACCGCCCGAGGCGGAGCGCCGGGATGCGAGGTGCGAATGTCATCCACCGCGCGGGCGAGCCGCTGCTGCTGATCACGCACGTTGCCCATGTCGCGCAGGCGGCGGAGCGAAGCCTCGACCTTGTCTTCGGCGAAGAGATAGGCCGGCGAGGCGGGATCGTAGATGACGCGGCGGATTTCCTCCTGCGCGGGGTCGGACAAGCCGGTGGGCGCGGGCGGGAGATTGGTGGAGCCGGAGCGCTTGCGGGACTCATGCAAGCTCACGGTCTGGAACCAGCGCGCGTTGGCATCGTTGAAGAGGCGCGCCAGGTTGGTGGCCACCACGGAAATGGAGCCCGGCGGCGAGCTGAGCGCGCGGGCGACGATCGGGTTGACAGGCCGGTTCGTGCCGCCGGGGGCGCGGAGCCGGAGGGCGACCGGCGTGGCGGCGCGCAGAAAGTTGGTTGGCGGCAACGCGGCGAAGTCATGCCAGACGGAGAGCACGGGATGCGGCTCGGTCTTCGCCTTGTCGAGCGCGTCCTTCCAGCCGGCGGCGACGGCGGGCAGCAGGTTGCGCCGCTGCATGAACTGGTTCAGCGACGCCGTGTTGGTGGGGTTGCTGAAATCATAGAGTGCCTTGAGATAATCGCTGATGCGGCCCACCAGCTCCCCCCGGGCGCGCGCACGCAGGCCGTCCTCAAATTTCTTCAGCGCGTCTTCCGCCTCGGCAAGCGCCTTCTGGAATTCCTTGAAGGCCGGAGTGTCCTTGGACGAGGGCAGCTCAACGCCTTCGCGGGGCTCGGAGACGCTGGCGAAGACCCCGTGCAGCGCGTAGTAATCCTTCGTGGGAATGGGGTCGAACTTGTGGTCGTGACAACGCGCGCAGGTGACGGAGAGCGCCAGGAAGCCCTTGGCCACCACGTCAATCCGGTCGTCAATCAAGTCGTCGGCGTTGTTGTTCAGCCGAGGGCCAAGCGTGATGAAGCCGAGCGCGGCGAGGTCATTGCGGGACGGTTTCAGGGTGGGGCCGTCAGGCTGCGGGTTCGGGGGTTCAGAACCCTCCGCCTCGACGATCCGGTCGGCGGCGATTTGAAGTTTTGCGAACTGATCGAAGGGGCGGTCGTCGTTGAAGGACTTGATGACCCAGTCGCGATAGGTGTGCGAGTGGAGGTAGCGGGTCTCGCCCCGGTTGTTGTTGCGCCGGCCGGTGGTGTCGCCGTAGCGCGCCACGTCGAGCCAATGGCGGCCCCAGCGTTCGCCATAGCGGGGCGAGGCGAGGAGGCGATCAATGACTTTCTCGAAGGCCTTTTCGGAGTTGTCCGCGAGGAAGTCATCCACTTCCTGCAGCGTGGGCGGCAGCCCGGTGAGGTTGAAGGTCGCCCGGCGGATGAGGGTGATCTTGTCGGCGCGCGGCGAGGGGGCAAGCTGCTTGGCCTCCAAGCTGGCAAAGACGTAGTGATCAATCGCGTTGCGGGCAAGGGGCACCCAGTCCTTCCGGAAGTCCGGGACGATGGGTTTGAAGACAGGTTGGAAGCTCCAGTGCTGTTTGGGATCGGTGGGAGCGGCTCCGTATTTGTTGGGAGCATCGGCGCGGGGGTCCGGCGCGCCCATGCGCACCCAGGTTTCAAGATCGGCGATTTGGGACGCAGGGAGCTTCTTGTCGTCCGGTGGCATCTGGAGGTTGCGGTCGCGATAGCGGATGGCGCGGATTAGGGGGCTGGCGTCAGGGTTGCCAGGCACGATGGCGGGGCCGGAGTCGCCACCCTTGAGGAGACCATCGCGGGTGTCCACGCGCAGGCCGCCCTTGATGCGTCCCCCCTCGGCCGAGTGGCATTTGTAACACTCCTTCACGAGGACAGGGCGGATCTTCTTCTCGAAGAAGTCCGTCTGCTGCGGCGTGAGCTTGGGGACGGTGGCAGGCGCAGCACCGGTGCTGGAGCTGACGAACCAGCCGGCTAGCACAAACGTGAACAGATGCAGGAGGCGGCGGGTGACGGATGAGTTCATGCGGCGAAACTGAGCGACGCGTGATGCAGCAGTTTTGGACTTCCGCAACAATGCGTTCAGATTCTGGAAAACGCAACGTCACCAGAAATACCACTCTGCGCCGGGGCGGGCGCTGTTGAACTTTAACTTGCAAGGTTGCGGACCGCGTCCCGTCTGCTAGCATCCGCGCCATCATGGAAACCGCCAAACGCATCACTGTTCGCGCCCGCTCGGCGATCTTTGGAATGCAGGAAGGGGGGCTGCTCCTGGTCATCCTGCTGCTGGGCGGCCTGCTGACGTTGCTGGGCGGCACGGTCAAGGTGCCCAAGCTCCAAGTCAACGCACAAGGGGATCGTGAGCGGGTCTTCACGATGGAGAAGGGCGAGCGGGTGCCGGTCTTCGAGGAGAAGAACAAGTTTTTGAACGCGGCCAACCTCACCCAACTGGCCAAGGACACGAGCTTCATCGGCATCATGGCGGTGGGGGCGACACTGGTGATCATCGCCGGCCAGATCGACCTGAGCGTGGGCGCGATCTACGCGCTGGCGTCGGTGGTGGGCGCGATGGTGTTCCGGTCGTTTGGCCCAGGCGGAGCCTTGGCCAGCGCGCCGCCACATGAGGCGCTGCTTCTGGGCATCACCGCCTGCCTCGCGGTCGGGACGCTGTGCGGGGTGCTCAACGGCGTGATGGTGACCACGCTCAAGGTGCATCCTTTCATCATCACATTGGGCACGATGGCCATCTTCCGGGGCGAGGCGTTTGTCATGACCGGCGGGCAGTCGGTGGGGGATTTCCCCGAGGCGTTTCGCTACATGATTCGCTGGGAAACCGGCGATGGTCTGAGCCTCGTGCCACTCGGCGTGCTGCTGGCGGTGACGATCGGCGGCACATTCTACCTCACCTTCCTCACCGCTGGCCGGCAGACTTATGCCGTGGGCGGCAACGAGCTGGCCGCCCAGTTCAGCGGCATCCGCGTGCAGTTGGTGAAGCTCAAAGTCTTCATCTACTCCGGGCTCACGGCCGGAGTCGCGGCCTTGCTGGCCATCGGCTACTACGGCAGTGCCACAAGCGGCGACGGCCAGGGTTACGAGCTCGATGTGATCGCGGCGGCCGTGGTGGGCGGTGCGAGTCTTTCCGGGGGCCGTGGCTCCGCGCTGGGGGCGCTGCTTGGCGCGCTCATCATCAAGATGATCGACAACGGCATCGTCATCCTCGGCATCGATCAGAATTACAGTCGCATCATCATCGGCACCGCGGTGATCCTCGCCGTGGTGCTCGACCAGTTCAATGGCTGGTGGACGCGCCGCCGCATGGCGCGCGCGGTGTGACCGGGCCGTTGGAGCCGCTCTCCTCGTTTCCGGCGATGCTTGGACTCTCGTGGTCATGAACATCTTTCCCATCGCCGGACCGCTGCTCGCGCTCGCCCCGATGCAAGACGTGACCGACCTCGCGTTCATGACATTGATGGCCGGCTACGGCGGGCCGGACGTGTATTGGACCGAGTATCTGCGCGTCCACGCGGTCTCGACGCCGGAGAAGTGGATCGTCCAGTCCATCACCGCCAACGTCACCGGCCGGCCCATCGTGGCGCAGATGATTGGGAATGACATTCCCGCGCTGGTCCGCACGGCGAAGTTCCTGCAAACCCTGCCCATCGCCGCAGTGGATTTGAACCTCGGCTGTCCCGCGCCGGTAGTCTATCGCAAGTGCGCCGGCGGCGGCCTGCTGCGCGAGCCGAAACGCGTGGACGCTATCCTGAGCGCGCTCCGGCAGGCGGTGACGATTCCCTTCACGGTCAAGACGCGCATCGGCTTCGACGATCCGCGTGTGTTCGAGGAATTGCTGCCCATCTTCGCCCGGCGCTCGCTGGACCTGCTCACCGTCCATGCGCGCACGGTCAAGGAGATGTATCGCAGCGAGGTGCATTACGACTTCATCGCCCGCGCGGTGGCGCAAATGCCTTGTCCCGTGGTGGCCAATGGCAACGTGCATTCCGCTGGCAAAGCCGCCGAGGTGCTGCGGCTCACCGGCGCGCGCGGGCTGATGATTGGCCGGGGGGCGATTCGGAACCCCTGGCTCTTCACCCAGATCCGCCAGCACCTGGCAGGCGAGCCGCTCTTTCTGCCGCGTGGCGTGGAGGTGCTGGGCTACATCCGCGCGCTCTACGAGGCCGTTTGCAGCCCGGGCATTGGCGAGTCCTCGCAAGTGCAGAAGATGAAGAAGTATCTGAACTACGTCGGCCTCGGCGTGGATGCGGACGGGCGGTTTCTCCACCAAATCCGCCGCGTCGGCACGCGCGCCGAGTTCTTCCGGGTCTGCGAGGAGTTCCTTGGCCATGACCGGCCGATGCCACTCGAACCGTTTCCCCTGGTGCTCAAGGAAGGTGACCTGCTGGCCGGCGAACACCTTTGAACCAGTTGGGACGCGTGGCGTTAATCGCTGCGCAAGGTGTCACCGACGCGCAGCTCGCCTTGCACGATGTCCGCCGTGAAATTCGCACCCCGCGCCTGCTGGGACACGCGGACTTCGCCCACTCGCTGGCCATCACGATAGACATTGAGCACCTGATCCGCAGCCGGCAACCGGCCGAGCGTGCCTTCCGCCACGATGTATTTGAGCGGGCCATTCACCAACATGACCCGTCCGGACAAGGCGTTCACAGGGGAGATCACCGGGGCGGTGGGCGGAGCAGCCTTGCCGGTCTTCGGATCCCCTTTCTTCGAGTTGGACCTGCGGGCGTCCGGCGCAGTGGTGCAGCCGGCGCCGAGCAGGCCGGCGAGAAGACAGGTCGGTAACCAATGCATGGCCCGAGTAACACCCGTTCCAGCCCCATCGTCAACGGGCAAGACTAATTAGAGCGCCGCCGGGCGCGCGACCCGGTCACGTCATCTGCATCGCTCTGGCCTCAGACAGCCAATGATGTCCATGACTTCTGGCAGCGGAAAAGAATTCTCGCCCGCGTCCGTTCCACTGCTACCTTTTGCCACGCCCGTTGCGCCGTGAGCGTCGCGGATCAGACCATCAAGCTATGCAAACCGCCGTTGAAACCCCCGCCGTGGAAGAGAAAATCCGTGACCTCTGCCAGTCCATCCTGGACCGCCCCGACTTCACCGACCTCCGCCGCCGCATCGACGCCTTCATGATCGACGAGAAGGCCAAGTATGAATACCAGATGCTCAACGACTCGGGCGCGCTCCTTCAGCAAAAGCAGCAGCACGGCGTGCAAATCTCCGAGGAGGAGATCGGCCGCTTCGAGGCGCTGCGCGACAGCTTCATGGGCAACCCCGTCGCCACCGAGTTCATGACCGCGCAGCAGGAAGTCTCCCGCCTGCAGGACAACATCCTCAAGCACGTGCAGAAGACCTTCGAGCTCGGCCGCGTGCCGACGGTCGAGGACATGAACGACGGCAGTTGCTGCAACAACCACGGCTGCGGCTGCGCCTGACGGCGCGGCGCGCGGCGGCTACCGCTTGAAGTGCTTGTCGGCGAAGCGGAGGTATTGCTCCCAATCGTAGGCGGTCACGTCGTGCTTGCCGCTCCGGACGTGGTAGCCCACGAACTCGCCCACCGGCTGGTTCACCGCCGGCCATTCCGCGACGCCCGTGCCTTGCTTCCCGAAGAGCGCATACACTGGCTCGGCCAGCTTGCCCGCCAGGAACTCACCTTTCGGGTCCGCCCAGGTGTCCTCCTGTGCGCTGGCGATGTAGAGCGGACGCGGCGCGGCCAGTGCGGCCAGCTCATGCATGTCCACTGGGAGATTCTCCGGGTGACCGGTGTATTGCTTGTAGTTGCCACAGAACCAGTGCGGGAAATTCTTGTTCAGCACCGCGATGGTCTCGCCGAAGTCGCGCCGCGAGATGGAGGCGCCGCCCTCCCCTGAGTTGTTGGAAATCACCATGGCGAACCGCTCATCGCTCGCGCCCGCCCAGAGCGAAGTCTTGCCCAGCCGCGAGTGCCCGATGACCGCCACCTTCTTCGCGTCAATCGCCTTGTCCTTCTCCAAATAGTCCAGCCCGCGGCTCAGGCCCCACGCCCACGCGCCAATCGCGCCCCACGCATCGGGTGCGAACTGCGTGTTCGCCCCGTCCTTCGACATCGCGGCGCGCAGGCCATCTTTCCAGCCCTCGGCGTGGTCCGGCTCCACATCGCCATAGTAGTAGGTCGCCAGCGCGTAACCCTTCGCGATGATCATCTCCACCTGCCAGCGGCTGGCCTCGGAACCGCGCGAGGCCTCGGTGGCGCGGTTGTTCACCACGTTCTTGCTGTCGCGGACCGTGCGCATCCAGCGCGGGTTCAGCGTGATGCCGGGGTCGGCGTGGACGGCGTGGTTGCCGTTGAAGTTGCAGCCGAGGAACGCGGGCACCGGTCCCTTGGCACCGTTGGGCACGAAGAGCTGCAAATCCAGGCGCGGACCGTCCTTCTTGCCCGTGAGATAAATGGCCACTTCCTTGCGGGTGGCCTTGCCACCCAGCGCTTGCAGGTCTGTCTTGGTGACCTCATAGACCAAATTCGCCGGCTTCGCGGGACTGCGGCCATAGACGTGCGTCTGGAACAGCCCCAAAACCTCCGCGCGCCGTTTGGTCTGCCACAGCTTCGCATCCGTGACTTTGGTTCCATCCGCGCAGATCAGCGGGTCGGGCAGCGGGAGGTTGCCAACTTTGCTTTCGTCGTAGTTGGCGGGTTTGGGTTGCTGAGCGATGGCGCTCAGACTGGCCGCCAGCAGCAAGGTGCTGGCGAGTGACTTGGTGAAGTGCATGCCCCGGAGCGTAGCAGTCCAGCCAACGGGGACAAGTGCGGCGGCAGGGCTGCCAGCCTACTTCGCCACTGGGATGACGCGGGAGAGCTTCGCCCACGCCAGCAGTCCGGCGAGCAGTGACACTCCGGCGCAGGCGAGGTAAGGCCAGGACGGATGCAGATGGAAGAGGCTGCCGGCGAAGATCGGACCCGCGATGCGCGCCAGACTGCCAAAGCTCTGCGCGACGCCGATGGTTTCGCCTTGCTCGTGCGCGGGGGTGAGGATCGACAACAGCCCGAAGATCGGTGCGCGGGCCAGACTGGAGCCGATGGCCAGCAGGGCCAGGACTCCCAGCAGCGCGCCCCAGCTCGTCACATACGGCAACGGCGCCAGGCTGGCCGCCGTGAAGAACAGGCTGACCGCAATGAGCTTGGGCTCGCCGAGCTTCTTCACCGCGCGACCGATTGCCCCGCCCTGGACCAGCGCGCCGATGAGTCCGCAGTAAGCAAACAGGTAGCCGATCGCCTTCGCATCTTCCGGCTTGCGCGCGTCGAGCTTGAAGGTCTGGCTGACGAGCAGGCCCAAGGTGGTTTCAAAACAGGTGAACGCGAACGTGGCGAGGAAGAACAGCCAGACGAGCAGGCCCACCTGCGGACGCCCGAGCGTGTGCGACCACAGGCTGAAGCGGGGGCGTTCGGGCGCGTGCTCGGAACTGGGCTGCCGGCTTTCCGGCAGGATGGCGCAGGTCAGCAGGAAGTTGCCGAAGCACATGGCCGCCGCGACCCAGCCCGGTCCCGTCCGGCCAAAGCCGCTCAAGCTCAACGCCCCCAGCGCCGGTCCGAGAATGAAGCCCAGGCCAAAGGCCATGCCGATCAGGCCCATGCGGCGCGAGCGATCCTCGGGGGGCGTGATGTCCGCGATGTAGGCCTGGGCCACGGAGATGTTCGCGCCGCAGATGCCGGCAAAGATGCGCGAGGCCAGCAGCGTCCAGAGCGCGGCATTGCCCTCCAGCCCGGAGGCCAGTCCGAAGAGCGCGTAGGACACGGACGAGCCGAAGTTGCTGATGAGCAGCACCGGGCGGCGGCCCACCTTGTCCGACCACCGGCCCCACATCGGGGCAAAGAGGAACTGCATGGCGGAGAAGGACGCCATGATGACCCCGACGAGAAAACCACTCGCACCGAAGTTCTCGCTGTAAACCGGCAGCAACGGCAGCACGATGCCGAACCCGACGAGGTCCAGAAACACGGTGAGGAAAATCACCAGCAGAGATGGCTTCTTCATTTCAATTCAGGGCGCGGACGGTAACGGGTCGGTGTCGCCCCTACAACCCCTCAAGCAGACGGAATCGGGCACCGGCCTTGGGAAGGTGGAAATTCCGCGTGCTGGCAGGAAGGCCGCGATGAGCCAGGCGACCAACGCTCAGAAATCCGTGCTGGGGTCCTTGAGATCCAGCTCCTTGATCCACGTATTGCGGTAGCGCACGTCGTGACCTTCGCACTGGAGCTTGAGGCCCTGCGGGGTGTCGGTGATGCCCTGCCCCTTGTTGTTGCCGCCGTCCACGCCGGAATTGGCGCCGCCCCAGACCTGGTTGATCTCCACGTTCTTGTGCACCTTCTGGCCGTTGAAATACATGGAGACCATCGCCTTCTCGACGCGCTGGCCGTCCTTGAAGCGCGCCGCACGGAAGACGATGTCGTAGCTGTTCCATTTCCCCAGCCCGGCGAACGCGTGGTAGGGAGACTCGGTCTCGTTGATGACCGCGCCCATGCCGTGCTTGGTTTTGTCGCCCTCCATGATCTGGATCTCGTAGCGATTCTGAAGATACACGCCGCTGTTGCCGCGCGGGTTCATGACGCAAAACTCGATGTGCAGGCGGAAGTCGCGGTAGGCCTTCTTGGTCACGATGTCCGCCGTGCCGTATTTGCCGCCGAGCGCAACGGGGTCGTCGGTCATCACCACGGTGCCACCCTTGTCCACCGGATCCTCGACGATCTTCCACTTGATGGGCAGCGAGGAGGCAAAGCGCGGCCCCTGCCAGTAAGTCCACTTCTCATCGAGCAACTTGCGGGAGCCATCAATGATCACTTCCGCGCCCGCAATCGGCTTGGCTCCCACGCCGATGGATGAGTCGGCTGCGACCAGCGGGGTGGCGAGCAGTGACAGGGCCAGAAGAGAACGACAAGACCAGGCGATGCGATGGGCGAACATGGCCGGAGGATGGCGGAGGCCGACGGTGGTTTCAAGTGTCGTTGGCGGTGGCCTTGGCCGGGCGGGCGGGAAACTTGGCCCGCGGGTGATGCTCCGCATGCACGTCCTTGAGCCGCTGCCCGGCGACATGAGTGTAAATCTCCGTGGTGCTGATGCTGGAGTGCCCCAGCAGCTCTTGAATCACGCGCAAGTCCGCGCCGTGCTCCAGCAGGTGCGTGGCGAAGCTGTGCCGCAGCATGTGCGGGGTGACATGGCGATCAACCCCCGCGCGCCGCACCCGCTGCTTGATGTGCGTCCACATGGTCACATGCGCAAAGGCGGTGCCCCGCCGGGTGAGGAAGACATTGGCCGGGGACTTTGGACTGACGAGCTTGGGCCGCGCGACTTCCAGATAACGGTTCAGTGCGGCCACGGCGAACTTGCCCACCGGCACGATGCGCTCCTTGTTGCCCTTGCCGATGATGGTGACGAAACCAGCCTCCAGATGAAGCTGTTCAAGCCGGAGATTCCGCAGCTCGGCCAGCCGCAGCCCGCTGGCGTAGGCGAGTTCAAGAATCGCTTGATCGCACAGATCCGCCGGCTCGCTCACCGGCAGCGGCTTGAGGATTTGATCCACATCGGCCTTGGCGAGGGACTTGGGCAGGCGCTTCCAACGGCGCGGCAGCGAGAGGTTTTCGGCCGGGTTGGCGGGCAGATGCTTTTCGGTTTCGGCCCAGCGGAAGAAAGCCCGCAGCGCGGCGATTTGCAGGTAGAGGCTGGAGGGGCTGAGTTTCGCCTGCGACTCCTTCGGCGCATCGGCCAGCTTGCGGTCGCACTCGTGCTGGAGGAATTCCGTCAACTGGGGCAACTGCACGTGGGTCCAGGATTGGATGCCCCGCGACTCCGCCCAGTGAACGAACTTGTCCAGCAGCGCCTTGTAAGTGCGCTGCGTGTGCTCCGCCTGGCCGCGCTCATGGCGCAGGGAGAAGAGGAAATCTTCGGCGAGGGCCTGCATCAGTTTTGAGGCGGAGGATCTTCGGGTGGCTGTTGTCGCTTCAACCGACTCGTCAGGATCGGGTCCGACATCCCCATCGCCACCGGGAGGACGGCATCGTTGCGAACAAGGATGGGTTTGGTCTGCGGCCCAAGCATGGCGGACTTGCTGGTGCGGAAGGCTAAACGCCGTGCGCCCGCTTACGAATGAAAAACGGCACGTCCCTCAAGCCGCAGAATCCCAACGGCAGCTCACTGCGGGGGCTCCATGTGCGGCTTCTGCTGTTGCAAAAAGTCCTCAAGGCCGTCGCTGCTCCCCGGCTGCGGATTGGACTCGGTCTTGGCGGGCAGGCGGTCGATCC
>CAIPBN010000928.1 GCA_903863315.1 uncultured Verrucomicrobiota bacterium
GCCGTCATCGCTGCGGGTGTCGTGCCACCGGGCATCGAAGGCAGCGGGCAAAGCCTCGCGGAATTGCTGGCTCGCATCGTCGGATCGGGACGGGGTCTGGAACTCGTCTCGTGCGTGAACGACATCCCGAAAGGCTCGCGCCTCGCCGTCAGCACGAATCTGCTCGGTTCGCTCGTCAGTGTGCTGATGCGCGCGACTGGGCAAGCCGCGTCGTTGACTGGTGAGTTGCAGGAGAATGAGCGCCGCATCGTGCTCGCCCGCGCCTTGCTTGGCGAATGGCTCGGCGGCTCCGGCGGCGGTTGGCAGGACAGCGGCGGCGTCTGGCCCGGTATGAAGCTCATCGAGGGTGTTATCGCCGGCGAAGGTGACCCTGAGTTCGGCATCTCGCGCGGACGGCTCATGCCTCAGCATCGCATCCTCGACTTCGGCGACTGCTCCACCGAGACGCGCCGCAAGCTGCAAGACTCCCTCGTCCTCGTCCACGGCGGCATGGCGCAGAACGTTGGGCCGATTCTGGAGATGGTCACGGAGAAGTATCTCCTGCGCTGCGAAGCCGAGTGGCGCGGCCGACAGGACGCCCTACGCATTCTCGATGAAGTGCTCGCTGCGCTGAAGGCCGGCGACATCCGCGCGCTCGGCGCAGCCACCACGCGCAACTTCCGCGAGCCGATTCAAGCCATTATCCCGTGGGCCTCGACCGCGTTCACCGAGCAGCTCATCGAGCGCGTGGGCCGCGAGTTCGGCGGCGACTTCTGGGGCTTCTGGATGCTGGGCGGCATGAGCGGTGGCGGCATGGGATTCATCTTTGCGCCGGAGCGGAAGGCGGAAGGACAACGGCGCTTGCAAGAAATCATGTCCGCCACCAAGCGCGAGTTGCAGCACGCACTGCCCTTCGCGATGGAGCCGGTGGTCTTCGACTACGCCATCAACGAGCGTGGCACCTGGGCCGACTTGCTCACTGCCGACGCCGCGCTCATGCCCGCCGGCTACTACGCGCTCACCGTTCCGAATCTCCTCCGCACCGACCGCCAGGAACTCCCCGCCGCACGCCGCGCCGAGCTGGACAAGTTCGCCACCGCTTGTCGTGCGAAGCCCGAGTTGCGCGGCATGGTGCAGACGTTGTTCGACACGATGTTCCCGCGCTTGAAGGAGGAGAAGGCCGGCGCGCAAAGCCTCGACGAACTGCTCGCCGCGAACGGCTTTGACCGCGAAGCCCACGAAGCCATCCGCGCCGACCTGAAGGCGGCGCGCATCGGCCTCGCGCAGAACCGTCTGCCGGCTAACAGCGTCATTGAGGATGTCCGCGCTGAAGACGTAACTCGCGCTTCGCAGAAGAAGTCTGTCGTTGAGCGCGGACTTGCCGCTCTGCGCAACGGCGAAGCCGCCGTCATCACGCTCGCCGCCGGAGCCGCGAGCCGCTGGACGCAAGGCGCAGGCGTGGTGAAGTCGCTGCATCCCTTCTGTAAGCTCGGCGAACGCCACCGCACGTTCCTGGAAGTCCACCTCGCCAAGTCGCGGAAGATTTCGCAGCTCGCGGGCAAGGCTGTGCCCCATGTCTTCACGACCAGTTACCTCACGCACGGGCCGCTTACCGACTTCCTCGCTGCGAACCAGAACTACGGCTACGCCGGCCCGCTGCACTTGAGCCGCGGCGCGAGCGTCGGCTTGCGGCTCGTGCCCACCGCGCGCGACCTGCGCTTCGCGTGGGAGGAGACATCACAGCAAGTCCTCGATGAGCAGCAGCAGAAAGTCCGCGACTCCCTGCGCGCGGCGCTGCTGCGTTGGGCGCAGTCCGCTGGCGAAGCCACCGACTACCGCGATAACCTCGCGCTGCAATGCCTGCACCCCGTCGGCCACTTCTACGAAGTGCCGAATCTGCTGCGCAACGGCACGCTCGCCGCACTCCTCCGCGAGCGTCCGCAACTCAAGACGCTGCTGTTGCACAACATTGACACCACTGGCGCGAACCTCGACCCGGCGCTGCTCGGCCAGCACCTCGCGAGCGGCGCGACCTTGAGTTTCGAGGTCATCACGCGTCGGCTGGACGACCGTGGCGGTGGGCTTGCGCGCGTGGACGGGCGCACGCGGCTCGTTGAGGGCCTCGCGATGCCGCACGAGGAGCTGGAGTTCGGCCTGAGCTACTACAACACGCTGACGACGTGGATTGATGTGGATGGCTTCCTGCGCGCTTTGCATCTCACTCGCGAAGACATCCTGTCGGCGGACGATGCCAAGATTTCCGCTGCCATCCGCACGCTCGCGGCGAAGGTGCCGACTTACATCACCACGAAGGACGTGAAGAAGCGCTGGGGCCACGGGCAAGAAGACGTCTTCCCCGTCGCGCAGTTCGAGAAGCTCTGGGGCGACCTCACGGCGGTGCCGGAGATTGACTCGCGCTTCCTCGTGGTGGACCGCGCGCGTGGCCAGCAGCTCAAGGACCAAGCCCAACTCGACGGTTGGCTCCGCGACGGATCGGCGGCCTATGTCGAGAGCCTGTGCGCTTGGGAGTGACTTAGGGCGGGAAGCCGATGGCCAGCTTCACCGCTGAGTATTCGGGGTGAATCTTCCCTTCGCGCGTGCGGATGATGAGGTCCGGCTCCGTCCAGGTCTGCCCGCGAAACCACTCCGGCAAATCCGTCGCGCGCATCATCCCGAACAGGCCAACCAGCGGAGGCTCGCCCTCGCGGAAGACCACGGGCCGCCGGCGCACGATCACCAGCCCCGCCTCGCGCGCCCCGGCCTCCACGCGCGCCAACTGCGCCGGCTCGTAGGGAAACACGCAGGCGAAGAAGCCGCCGGTAGCGAGATGCTTGGCCGCTGTGCTGCAATAGTCTGCCACAGTCCCGCGCAGTTCGAAGCGGCAGGCGAGCTTCTGCGGATGCTCGCTCTCCACGCCGGTGCCGGGCGGGAAGTAAGGCGGGCTGCCCGTGATGAGGTCGAACTGCTCCTCCGCGCGCAACGCGTCCGGGCTGCGAAAATCCCCCTCGCGGATTTCGTAGCGGTCCTCGACGCCGTTGAAGCGTGCCGACTTCCGGGCCAGCGCCACGCTGGCGGCCTGCGCCTCCACCGTCACCAGCCGCGCGCCGGGCAAGCGCCACGCCACGATCATCCCCACCGTGCCGATGCCGCTGCCGAGGTCCAGCGCCGTGCGCGCCGTGGGACACCAGCTCGTGCCATACCACGCGGTGAGGATGTCGTCCGTCGAGAAACGGTGGCCAGCGCGCAATTGGAACAGGCGGAAGTGCCCGCTGATGGCGTCCAGCGTCTCGTCCGGGGCGACGGTCAGGCCGGCGCTCAAGCCCGGCGGCACCGGGCCGGGTTTGGCCCAGCCTTTGAAATGGGAGTCCGGTCCGATCGTGCTTGTATGAGTCATCCGAGTCCCAGTGCCCCCCAGTGTTCGAGTCGTGGGGAGATGTTTCAGCGCATGAGCAACAGCGAAGACAACGGCAGCGAAATTATGCGCGGGTCGTCACTGCCAGCCTCGTCCGTTTGGGTCACCAGCAGGCCGAACGGAGCGTTGTAATGAGACTTCTCGACGAAGGCACGAAGCCCTCGCGTGTCCGTGTGGTCGATCCGGCGACGATACTTCACCTCCACGGGAATGCGCTGTTCCCCTACCGTGAGCACAAAATCCACCTCTGGTTCTGCGCCACGTTCCGGAAAGTGGGCCACGCCAAGGCCTATCATAGAGGAAAAGAAATATCCCACCGCGCTCTCAGCCAAGTGGCCGGCGAGATCCGCAAGGTGAGGGGTGGCCGCCAAGGCCTCCGGGGCGAGCGGGACAAATTCCTGTAGCCAAGCCGCCCGCAATGCGTGGTCGCACAAACAAATCTTGGCGGCTCCGCGCCGACGCTTCAACCGCAGCTCCAAGGGTTCAATCACCCGGATAAGCAGTGTGCCATCCAAGAATCGCAGGTAGCTCGCAATCCGCTGCCAACCAATGTTGGCGTTCATGGCTTGCCGGACCTCGTCCAGATACAGAGCCTGCGACGGAGTCTGGCCGATGTAGCGGCAGGCGAGACGGAACACCTCTTCCAACAAGTGTTCGTCGCGCTTCTGTCCTCTCGGCCCCATCCGTAGATCATGCTGAATGGCCCGTCGAACCACAGTCTCATTCAGAAAGTCGGCGATTTTCTCCCATGGCATTGCTCCGTGTGCCTGAGCCACTGGATAAGCCCCGCGCTCGGAGAATGCGGTGAAGGCTGCCTGACGCAAGGCCTTATGCTTTTCACCGAACACGCGAAGACCCATCCAAAAGTCTTTCTGCTTCAGCGGCCCTAGCCCGTTAGGAGGAAAATAGGGTGCCAGCCGGTCAATGCCCCGGATCTCAGCGATCTCCCTCAGGAGCAGCGGCCCCATCTCAAAGGTCGTGATGCGTCCCGCCAAACTGTCCCGCCCGGCTTCAATTCGTAGGGCGGAGCTACCAGTCACTAACGCACGCACTCTGCCGATGTCCACCAAGTGTTTGAGCTGTGGAGCCCAGTCGGCCAGATTCTGAACCTCGTCCAGAAACAGCAGCACCGGCTTTCCCTCGTGCGCCGCCGCGTTAAGCGTTTTACCCAGAATGTTCTGGGAATACCACTCCACCAGTTCGACGAGCGGCATGGAGAGTTTTTTGAGTCCGGGCAAATCATCGAACTGGAGCCGCAGCAGTCGCTGTCCGTCACAGCCTTCGTCCAGGAGGCTCTGGATCAGCTGATTCAGGAGCGTGGTCTTTCCAATTTGGCGAGGCCCACGCAAGACCGTCGCCGCGCTGAGGCCGTTGACCAAGCTCTCCCGCACCGGTGAGAACGCCCAGCGGCGAATCGGTGGCAGATCTGCAATACGCTCATTGCGCCACCACGGATTCGCGTTGCGAACCAGAGTTTCAACTCCGCTGGAGAGCAGTTTGAAGAGAAAGGTCTCTTTCATGGTTCGCCGCAAAAGAACTAATTATTCCTTCTTCACCGCCGCCTTCACTTCGATGTGCAAATCCTTCAACTGCCGCGCCGAAACGCCCGAGGGCGAGTCGGTCATCAGGCAGACGCCTTTCGCCGTCTTCGGGAAGGCGATGACGTCGCGGATGCTCGGGGTGCCGCAGAGGATGGCGATGAGGCGGTCGAAGCCCAGCGCGA
>CAIPBN010000929.1 GCA_903863315.1 uncultured Verrucomicrobiota bacterium
CACGACAGCGGGCTGACCATGTGCGGCATCCTGCGCGCCTGCGCATCGCAGGCGAAGGTCGCCGCGTTGTCCGGTCCCACGCTCGCGCCGGAGGTTGCCCGCGGCATTCCCACGGCCATCGTCGCCGCGAGCGATGACCCGGGGACCGCGCACATCGTGCAAAACCTCTTTCACCGGCCCTCGTTCCGGGTTTACACGAGCGCCGACCTGCTGGGCGTGGAGCTGGGCGGCGCGCTCAAGAACATCATCGCCATCGCCGCCGGCGTGGGAGACGGCCTCGGCTTTGGCGACAACGCGAAGGCCGCGCTTGTCACCCGCGCGCTGGCGGAGATGCGCCGGCTAGGTGTGGCGTGCGGCGCGCAGGCGGAAACCTTCGCCGGCTTGAGCGGTCTGGGCGACTTGACCGTGACGTGTTTCTCGAAGCTGAGCCGCAACCGTTCGTTCGGCGAGCAGTTGGGGCGCGGCACCCCGCTCCTGGAGCTGTGCACCCGCACCCGCCATGTGGCGGAAGGCTTTCCCACCGCCCGCTCGGCCTGGCAACTGGCCCGCAAACACGACGTCAGCACGCCCATCATCGAGCAGGTCCACGCGATGCTTTACGAAGGCAAGGATGTGAAGGCCGCCGTCCGGGATCTGACCACCCGGGATTCGAAGGCGGAGGACTGAGCGGGGTAGTAATCAGCGTTCAGTATTCAGTCAGCAACGGTGCGCAGCTCCCCGCTGAACACTGGTTACTGAATACTTCTTCAAAGCTCCGCCTTGAGCTTTGTCATCAACTCCGCGTGCTTCTCCAGTGCCGGGAACTGCGGGAACTCGCGCTTCACGTTCTCGGGCGCGTGCAGCAGGAAACCCTTGTCCGCCTGAAGCAGCATCGAGGTGTCGTTGTAAGAATCGCCGGCGGAGAGGACGCGGTAATTCAGCAGTTGCAGCGCGCGGACGGACTGGCGCTTCTGGTCGGCCATGCGGAGCTGGTAGCCGGTGATGCGGTCGTTCTCGACGAGCAACCGATGGCAAAAGAGCGTCGGCCAGCCGAGCTGGCGCATGAGCGGCTGGGCGAATTGCTCAAAGGTGTCGCTCAGGATGATGACCTGGGTGAGTGCGCGCAGCTCGTCCAGGAACTCCTTGCCACCCGGCAGCGGCGCAAGCGTGCCGATGACCGCCTGGATGTCCGAGAGCTTGATGCCGTGCTGGTCGAGGATGCCGATGCGGTAGCGCATGAGCTTGTCGTAATCCGGCTCGTCGCGCGTGGTGCGGCGCAGGTCAGGGATGCCGGTCTTCTCGGCGACGGCGATCCAAATCTCGGGCACCAGCACGCCTTCCAAATCCAAGGTGACAATGGTCGGTTTCACAGCGCGGGAGAGTGCGGACGGAGGCGGGGGAAGTCGAGAGCGAGGTGGAGCCTGACTTTTCATGGTCCGAGCGGATGGTGACATCCCCGGAATTGCACTTGTCGGCGGCGGGGGCCGCAGGTTAGCTCCGATGCATGAAAGCATTGATGTTGGCTTCGGTTTTCTCCGCCACGCTCCTGACACTCACCGCC
>CAIPBN010000930.1 GCA_903863315.1 uncultured Verrucomicrobiota bacterium
CCTCGCGGGCAAGCCCATCACAGCGGATCAACTGCAGGCGGAACTCACGGCCAAGGTCAGTGAAAATCCTAACGTCGCGCTCGCCATCCGCTCGGACACCGAAGCGCCCGTCGGCCAGTGGGTGACGGTGATGGACGCGGCGAAGGCGGCGAAGATCAAGGCCATCACCGCCTATACCAAGCAGGCCGGACAGAAGTAACATTGGCCGGCCGGCGCGGTGTTACTGCCGGTTGAGCTTGCCCAGTTTTCTCAGCCGGGATTCGATCTCCCCGTTCATCGCGCGGAGCAGTTTGTCCGCCTTGGCGGGATCGTTGGCCAGCTCGTCCAGTTTCCGTTGATACTTGCCCCGGACGTAGTCGCGGACTTCGTCGGCCATCGCGTTGCTTGGGCCAAGGCCGCCGGCCACTTGGAGGGAGCGGGGCGGGGCAGCGGAGGGCTGAAAATCATCCGGCAGCGGGGCGAGCACCCACTCACCTTGATCCTCGCGACGAAACTGCATTTTCAACGGCAGGCAAAGCTCGCGCTCCTCCGCAAGCAACGTCACGCGATCGTGTGCAATGGCCGTGATGGTGTAATCCCCCAGCTTCTCACCCGTGTGCGCGGCCTTGCGAAAATCCGGGCTCGTGCCGTCGAAGAAGGCGACCGCCCCGCGCTCGGAACTCATCGTGCCGATCAGCGCGAAGGCCTCGGTCTGCGGCGGTTTGGGTGGCTTGGCAGGTTTCGCGGCCACGGGCACCGGAGCGTCCTGGCGGTTGGCGTTGAAGACGTTGCGCTCGGCGATGATGGCGAAGGGTTTGAAACCTTCGGGGGCCTTGGGGAGCTTGCTGTTCGTCTTGCTGGCGGCGAACCCCGGGAGCACGGCCGCCAACAGCCATGCGGCCAGCCACCCGAGGCGGCGGGAGCTGGCAGACCCAAACCGCTGGTGTTGGAAATCGGTCATCAGACTGCGACGCCTGCTGGACGCCGGCTGCCCGCAGGAAGTTTCAAACAGAGTCCGTATTCCGGCCGTGAAGTGAAGGGGCGGGGAAATGTCGCTGCCGGCGGGGAGTTCTGCGGCTCAGGCCAGCCAGTCGCGCTGGACGGTGCCGCTGACATCCGTGAGGCGGAAGTCCCGACCCGCATGGCGATAGGTGAGCTGTTCGTGGTTCAAGCCGAGCTGGTGCAGGATGGTCGCGTGGAGATCAGGCACGGACACTTGCTTGTCCACGGCGTGATAGCCGAATTCATCCGTGGCCCCATGGATCATCCCGCCTTTGATGCCACCACCAGCCAGCCACATGGTGAAGCCTTTCGGATGGTGGTCCCGGCCCTTGCCGTTCTCCGCGACGGGTGAGCGGCCAAACTCGCCGCCCCACACGACCAGCGTGGTGTCGAGCAACCCGGTGGCTTTCAGGTCGGCCAGCAGCGCGGCGATGGGGGCGTCGGTTTCGGCGCAGTGCAGGTCGTGGTTTTTCTTGAGGTCGTCGTGGGCGTCCCACGCTTTCGGCCCTTCATTTCCCCCGCTGTAAACTTGCACGAAACGCACGCCGCGCTCGACGAGGCGGCGGGCCAGCAGGCAGTTGCGCCCGAAGTGCTGGGTCACCGGGCGATCCAGACCGTAGAGCTTGCGCACCGACTCCGGCTCGCCGCTGATGTCGGTGCATTCCGGCGCGCTCATCTGCATGCGGAAGGCCAGTTCGTAGGCGGCAATGCGAGCGGCGAGCTGGGATTCCGCCGGACGGGCGGCCGCGTATTCCCGGTTCCATTGCTGGAGCAGATCCAGCCGCGCCCGTTGCTGGGTGGCGGAGACATTCTTGGGAGGCGTGAGGTAGGCGATGGGTTCGCCCGTGGCACGGAAGGGAACGCCTTGATAGGCGGCGGGCATGAAGCCGTTGGACCAGTTCAGCGCCCCGTTGACGGGCGCGCCCTGATGATCGAGCAGCACCACGAAGGCAGGCAGATTCTCCGACTCCGACCCCAGCCCGTAAGTGACCCACGAACCCATGCACGGCCGGCCGGCCTGGATGAAGCCGGAGTTCATCTGGAACAGGGCCGGGCCGTGATTGTTGCTTTCCGCGTGCAGCGAGCGGATGACACACAGTTCATCCGCATGGCGGGCAAGCAGGGGGAAGGTTTCGGCGATGTCGATGCCCGCGCGCCCATGTTTGGCGAATTGATAGGGACTGCGCATGGCCACGTTCTGGGTCTTGCGGCCCATGAAGGCGTCTTCCGGACGGAACACCGGAATGGGCTGCCCATGCCGACGATCCAGCTCAGGCTTGGGATCGAACAGGTCCACATGGCTGGGCCCGCCATACATGAAGAGGAAGATCACGGCCTTGGCGTTGGGCGCGAACTGCGCGGCCCGGGCCGCCAGTGGGTTGGCCGCAGCGGGAGTGCTCGGGGCAGTGACGGCGTCGGCAGCCAGCAAGTGTTGCAGGGCCAGCGAGCCGAAGCCCGCCCCGCTGAGTTGGAGCAGTTGGCGACGGTTCATGGTGCGGTCACTCGATATGGAGAAATTCACTGCTGTTCATGAGCACGTGGGCCAAGTCGGTGAGCGCCCGTTGACGGGCGGGATGCGCGGCGGACTGCTCGGTCGAGTAAACCTTCTCCCGATCATTCACAAAGGCGAGTGCTTCCCGCAGGCGCTGCGGAGAAGGCGGCGCTGACAAGGCCAGGGCATGGAGTCGACCGATGGCGCTGGCAGCCTCATTCCCCGCCTCCCGCAGCGCGCGGCTGGCCAGATACCCCGCCTGATCTTCCACAAACTCATCGTTCATCAGCACGAGCGCCTGGGTCGGCAGCACGCTCGCGGTGCGCACCGCGCAAGTGTCGGTGGTGGTCGGGGAGTCGAAGAGTTCCAGCACTGGCAGAAGCAACTGGCGTTTCACATAGATGTAAACGCTTCGCCGCCAGTGGTCCGGGCCTTCTTGCACGATTGTGGGCCATTTGTTGCGCTGGCTCGCTGGCAAAAGTTCGGGGCGCATGCGGGGTTTGATGCCCTTGCCGCCCATCTCCAAGTTCAGTTGCCCGCTCACCGCCAACAAGCTGTCGCGGAGGATTTCTGCCTCCATGCGCCGGGGGTTCATCCGCCACAGGAGCGAGTTCTGTGGGTCCACCTCCAGTCCGCGTGGGTGCGATCGGGAGGATTGCTGGTAGGTGGCGGAGAGCATGATGAGCTTGTGGAGCGGCTTGATGCGCCCGCCATCCGCGATCAGTCGCGCGGCGAGGAAATCCAGCAGCTCAGGATGGGTGGGGCGGGCACCGTTGATGCCAAAATCGCTCGGCGTGGCCACCAGGCCCTGTCCGAAGTGGTGCTGCCAGATGCGGTTCGCCAGCACTCGATAGGTCAGCGGGTTGGCCGGGTTGCTTATCCATTCAGCTAAGGCGCGTCGCCGGCCAGTGGAACGTTCGGTGGGGGCGGGGGTTGGGTATGTAGGAGCGATCCCGGCCAGCACGGCTGGCACCCCGGGTTGGACTTCGGGCCCCTTGTTGGCAAGGCTGCCTCGGCGGAGCAGGTGGGTGGGCCGAATCTTTGAACTGGTTTCCACCAAGGCTTGCACCTGTTTCGTCTCGTTGGCGCCCGTTGCTTTGCCTTCTTTCGGCACGCCCAATTTTTCCGTGCAGTTGAAAATCGCCAGCAAGCGGTAGTAGTCTTCGGCCGTAATAGGGTCGTGTTTGTGGTCATGGCAGCGGGCGCAGCCGACGGTCAGACCGAGGAAAACCATCGAGGTCGTGGAGATGACGTCATCGAGCTCATCCAGACGATACTGCTCCTTGTCATTACCCATGTTGTCCTCGTTGCTTGGCCCGTTGCGGCCGAACCCGGTGGCCACCAGTCCCGTCTCCCCGGCACCTTCCAGCTCATCTCCGGCAATTTGCTCGGCTACGAAACGGGAATACGGAGTGTCATCGTTAAAGCTCTTGATGACGTAATCCCGGTAACGCCAAGCATAGGGGCGGTCCAAGTCGTTGTGGAATCCACTGCTGTCCGCGTAGCGGGCCAAATCCAGCCAGTGGCGTCCCCAACGTTCGCCATAACGCGGGCTGGCCAGCAGTCGATCGAGCAAGCGCTCGTAAGCTGTTGGTGTGACATCGCTTGCAAAAGCTTCGACTTCCTCTGGAGTCGGCGGCAACCCTGTCAAATCCAAGGTTGCCCGGCGAATGAGGGTGCGACGGTCTGCTGCAGGAGAAAGATTCAACCCTTTGGCTTGTAATGAGTTGCGAATGAATTGATCCACCTCGCTTCCCGGTCGTTCGGAAACATCGGCTCGGGTTGGTTTGGGGTGGGAGAGTTGCTGGAAAGCCCAATGTTGACGCCCCTTATCCACATTGGGGGTGGCGGCGAACCCTCTTGTTGCGGCAAGCCCCAGAATGACCCATAGAAAGGCCCAAGTTTTTTGGGGTAGGTGCATAGTTACAAACTTTGCCGAGTTTGCCAGTGGCATGAAGGGGTGAGCAAATGTTTTCCTCTTTTCAGTGGGCTCGCAGCCATCGAGTGCCTCAGGATCGGGGTTGTTTGCATCAAAAGAAAAAAGTCTGTTAGATTTCATGCCGATCGGCAAAACATAGGGCGGGACGAGCCAGTGAATCCGGCAATCCGGGTGGACGTCCCAAGACAAGTAAAGCAACGACCGAACAACTGAAATTTATGTATCCGAACTGTGGCAAACATCCTGGTCAAGAGTTGAACCCCTCACTGTATTCAACTCGCCGCGAGTTTCTGAACCGCGTGGGCACTGGCTTCGGCTCCTTGGCGTTGGCTAGCTTGATGGCTGATCAGGTTCAAGGCCAGTCGGCTGGCGGTGGCGGTTTGCTCGCGCCCAAGCAGCCTCACTATCCCGGGACTGCCAAGCGCGTTTGCCATATCTATTTCAGCGGCGCGCAGTCGCACATTGACACCTGGGATCCGAAGCCCGAAATGGCCAAGGCTGATGGTAAGACCGCTGGCCGGGGCAAGATTCTGCCCTCGCCCTTCGAGTTTCCGAAGTCTGGCCAAAGTGGACTTCAGATCAGCGAGATTTGGACTGAGTTGAGCAAGTGCGTTGATGACATGTGCATCATCCGATCCAGTTGGACGGATGTGCCTGCGCACGAGGAAGCGACCAAGATCATGACGTCTGGCGATTTCCGCCTGCCCAAGCCCTCCATCGGTGCGTGGGTAACTTACGGTTTGGGTTCCGACAACCAAAACCTCCCCGCCTTCGTGGCGATGAATCCAGGTGGGTTCCCCAGCGCTGGCGCTGCCAACTGGCAGTCAGCCTTCATGCCGGGTGCGTATCAGGGCACTTACGTCGATCCTACCAACACCCGGATTGAGCAGATCATTGAAAACATCAAGAGCCAGTTCATTGGCACCAGCGCCGAGCAGCGTCAGCAGTTGGACCTCCTGAGCCGGCTCAATGAGATTCACAAGCAGAAGCGTCAGGCAGAGGGGCAGTTGGATGCGCGCATCCAATCTTTTGAGCTTGCCTATCGTATGCAGACGGATGCGACGGAAGCGTTTGACATGAGCAAGGAGCCGGCTCATATCCTGAAGCTCTACGGAGCCGATTCGGCTGACCGTGGCGAGGCGACACAAGGCCGTCAGTTCATTATCGCGCGCCGGTTGCTTGAGCGTGGCGTGAAGTTCGTTCAATGCTGGAATGGTGGCTGGGATATGCATGCTGGTATTGCCGCTGCTGGCCGCGCTCGCGCCGCCTCTCTGGACCGTCCAATGGCAGGTTTCCTACAGGATCTCAAGCAGCGTGGGTTGCTCAAGGACACCTTGGTCGCTGCGAGCACCGAGTTTGGTCGTAGTTCCACGGAAGATGGTCCCGGAGGCCGCACCCACAACGCCAAGGCGTTTGCCTCGTGGCTCGCTGGTGGCGGGGTCAAGGGCGGCACAAGCTATGGCAGCACCGATGAACTCGGCAGCGCGGCTGTGGAGAACAAGGTGCATGTCCATGAGTTCCACTCGACCATCCTGCACGCGCTCGGCTTTGATTCCGAGAAGTTGACCTTCCGGTCTGGTGGTCGCGACTTCCGCCTGACGGACGTCTCTGGTGCCCAGCCGGTGAAGTCGATTTTCGCCTGATCTTTTGGGATGAAATCTAACCGGGCGCGTGTTTCACCACGCGCCCGGTCTTAGTTTGCAGGTAGTTGACAGGAATTGCTTTGCGGGCATCAGTTTGGAAAAGACTATGAAAAAGCTACGTCTGACAGCCTTGGCTATTGCGATAACGGTGATCTCTTCGCCGTTGCGTGCGCAGGAGAAGCCCCTTACGGCGGAAGAGAATGAGTTCTTTGAAGCCAAAATCCGTCCGGCACTGATCGAACATTGCCACAAGTGTCACAGTGCCGACAAGGACGCCAAAATTAAAGGCGGTCTCCAGGTGGATTCCAAGGCTGCGTTGCTCAAGGGGGGCACCAGTGGCCCGGGGCTGGTTGCTGGTCAGCCCGACCGATCCCTTATCATCAAGGCGATGCGTTTTTCGGACCCTAATCTCCAAATGCCCCCCAAGGAAAAGCTGCCTGATTCAGTGGTGGCTGATTTCGAGAACTGGGTGCGCATGGGCGCTCCGGATCCTCGCTCTGGCAAGGCGGCGGCCATGCTGAAAACGGATGAGGATCTTGCGAAGGCAAGAAAGCACTGGGCTTTCCAGCCGATTGTCAAACCTGAGCCGCCCAAGCCCAAAGCTCACCTCAAAGGCTGGATTCAAAACGACATTGATTTGTTTGTCGTTGCCAAGCTTGAAGAGAAGGGACTCTTCCCCTCTCCGATCGCAGACAAGTGGACATTGATTCGCCGCGCCTATTTCGACCTGATTGGCATGCCGCCAACCATGAAGGAAACTGAGGACTTCATGAATGATCAGTCCAAGGATGCATGGACCAAGGTTATAGACAAACTGCTGGCTTCGCCTCACTACGGCGAACGTTGGGGGCGCTATTGGCTGGACATCGCCCGTTACGCGGACACCCGGGGCGGTGGCAACAACAACAATATGGGCGATAACCGCCTGTTGCACGCCTACACTTACCGCGATTGGGTCGTAAACGCGATCAACGACGACATGCCGTATGACAAGTTCCTCAAGTATCAGATCGCGGCCGACTCCCTGCCCAACACGGAGACAAAACATTTGGCCGCACTTGGGTTCGTCACGCTGAACCGCGGAGTTAACAATCAGCAGGAGCGCATCGACGATCGCATTGACGTGGTGACTCGTGGCACGATGTCGTTGTCTGTTTATTGTGCTCGTTGCCATGACCATAAGTTCGACCCCATCCCCACCAAGGACTATTAC
This sequence comes from uncultured Verrucomicrobiota bacterium, assembly GCA_903863315.1. GTDB lineage: Bacteria > Verrucomicrobiota > Verrucomicrobiia > Limisphaerales > SXTU01 > SXTU01. The sequence continues at coordinate 7,269 of CAIPBN010000930.1, forward strand.
TCGTTGTATGGAGTGTTCGACAGCAGCGCTGACGCAGGCAGCAAGCCTCTAATCCAGAAGGTTGAAGACACCCCTGAGTATCGGGACTATCTGGTGAAGAAGGCTAGGGTCGAGGCGGACCTTGATAATTACCGTCAGACCGAGGTGGTGAAGTTCGTCGGCGAGGCCAAATCCAAGACGGTTGACTATTTGTTGGCGATTCATGCCATGAACAGTGGCAATACTAACTATGCCATTGATGGCCGGGCAAACCAGCAGAGGTTTGAGCGCTTCACCAAGCTGCAATTCGAGGTTGCTGGTCCTTGGAAACGCTATTTGGACAAGCGTGTAAGCGCGGCGCAGGGTGGTAAGGTTGATCCCATTTTCACACCGTGGGCGGATTATGCCGAGCTGTCTGAAAAGGAGTTCGTCACCAAGAGCCGGGTTCTGGCTGCGAAGTATTTGAAGGATGGTGAGCCAATGAAGGGCCTTAATCCGCTTGTTGCCCGCGCGTTTTCAACTCCAGTAGGCAGCATCCGCATGGTGGCGGAGCGCTACGCGAAACTCTTCAATGACGCCGAGCGGGCTTGGGTTACGGCCATCACGGCCGATGCCAAGAAGAAGAAGGATGACGATGACCCCATGCTCAAAAAGTTGAGCGATCCGGCAATGGAACAATTGCGTCAGGTTTTTTACGGCCAAGACTCCCCGGTCAACATCACCTACGCGAGGCTTTCTGGCTTCGACAATAACCGCATTCGCAACGGAGAACAGCAGTTTACCTTGCAGGCGGATCGTCTTGATGCGACTCACCCCGGAGCTCCAACCCGGGCGATGGCTATCAGCGATGCCACGCCCCGTAATGCCAAGGTGCTGATTAAAGGCATGCCCAATAACCCCGGTCCGGAAGTTCCCCGCCAGTTCATTGAAATCTTGAACCCGGAACGAAAGCCCTTCAAGCAGGGGAGCGGTCGCGCTGAGCTCGCCGAGGAAATTGCCAGCAAGAAGAACCCGTTGACCGCCCGCGTGCTTGCCAATCGTGTTTGGATGAATCACTTCGGCGGGGCCTTGGTCCGGACTCCAACGGATTTTGGTGTCCGTGCTGACGATCCCACCCATCCCGAGCTGCTCAACTATCTTTCCGCCTGGGTGATGGAAAATGGCTGGTCGCTCAAGGCGCTGCACAAATTTGTCATGACTTCCGCCGCCTACATGCAAAGCAGCGACGAGCGGGCCAAGCCGCTCCTGAGTGATCCCTCGAACCTCTTTGTTTGGAAGATGAATCGTCGTCGGCTCGACTTCGAGGGGTTCCGGGATTCCCTCCTGGCTGTAAGCGGCCAAATGGATCCGACTATGGGCGGTCGGCCGGTGAAGATTACCCCAGACGGCGCGAATCCGCTCGGCTACAAGGAGAATCCGTATCGACGGACCATTTACGGATACATCGACCGCGGTGGGTTGGCGTCCATCTACCGCACCTTCGACTTTGCCAATCCAGAAGCCACCGCCGGCATGCGCTTCAGCTCGACGGTGCCTCAACAGGCGCTCTTCCTAATGAACAGCCCATTTGTTGCGAGCTTGGCCCGGAGCATGGTCCAGCGAGACGAGGTAAAGAGCAAGGTGGATGAGGAGCAGCGTATCGAGGCGCTCTATCAAGTATGCTATCAACGCATGCCCAGCCCGATTGAAACCAAGATCGGAATTCGTTTCCTTGAGGCGCAGTCCGGACTTAAGAGTGCCGATACCAAACCCATCTGGCAGGCAGGCTATGGCCAATACAATGCCCGTGCCCGGCAGGTGTCTTTCTACAAGCTGACCAATTTTGTCACCGA
>CAIPBN010000931.1 GCA_903863315.1 uncultured Verrucomicrobiota bacterium
ACATGGACTCGGAACGCCGAGCATTGCTCGGCAATGACGTGGTGTCTGGCCGAGCGATGCTCGGCGCTCCGGCTTCCGGCGCTTGCGACAGCAGCAGCAGCTTCCCATTGCCCCACTTCAGCGCCGTCTCCACCGAGTCGCCGAGGCGGACGCGAATCTTGTCATCCACCACCAACCGGTCCACGACCACCTCGATGGTGTGCGCCTGCTTCGGGTCGAGCTTGATGCGGACGTTGGCGGCGAGTTCGACGAGTTCACCATCCACCCGCGCGCGCACGAAGCCATCACGCGCCAACCGCTCGATGACATCGCGGAACTCGCCCTTCTGCTTCTCCACCACCGGCGCGAGCAACATCACCCGCGTGCGCGGCGGCAGCGACGCGATTTCGTCCACGATGTCCGTGGTCGTGCGGCGCGAGATGGGCTGGCCGCTGACCGGGCAGTGCGGCTGCCCCACATGGGCGAAGAGCAGACGCAGGTAGTCGTAAATCTCGGTCGTGGTCGCGATGATGGAACGCGGGTTGGAGCCGGAACTGCGCTGCTCAATGGCGATGGTCGGCGACAGCCCTTCCAGGTAATCCACGTCCGGCTTCTGGAGTTGGTCGAGGAACTGCCGCGCATAGGCGGAAAGGCTTTCCACATACTTGCGCTGGCCCTCGGCGTAGATGGTGTCAAAGGCGAGCGAGGATTTACCTGAGCCGGAGAGGCCGGTGAGCACCACCAGCTTGCCGCGCGGAATGGCGAGCGAGACAGCCTTGAGATTGTGCTGCCGTGCACCGCCGATGCGGATGAAGTCCGTCGCCATGTCGCTGAATTTCGCTTTGCGAGTGAAGTGCGAGCATACCGGCCCCGCCTGCTGAAGCAAAGCCGGGAGCGGAAATTTCCCTCGCTTTGGCTGAAATCACGCTGCTAGGTTCGCCGAATTCGCGTCCGGTCCGTTCCAGACGCACAAGACAAAATCGCAATGAAAGCCATCACCACCGCCGCCCTCGCGCTCGGCCTTCTGGCCGGCTCCGCGTCCGCTGCCGATCCCAAAATGACCCTGAAAGACAACAAGGACAAAGTCAGCTACAGCATTGGCCTCAACATCGGCAAGAGCATGAAGCAGGAAGGGCTGGACATCAATCCAGACGCCCTCGCCGCCGCGATGAAGGATGTCTTTTCCGGGGCCAAGCCGCAGCTCACCGATGAGGAAGTGCAGGCGGTGATGCAGGAATTTCAGAAGGAGATGATGGCCAAGCGGATGAAGGGACAACAGGAGGGCCTCACCAAGAACAAGGCCGAAGGCGAGAAGTTTCTGGCGGACAACAAGAAGAAGGAAGGCATCAAGACCACCGCCAGCGGCCTGCAATACAAGGTCATCAAGGACGGCACCGGCAAGACGCCCAAGGCCACCGACACGGTGAGCACGCACTACCGCGGCACCTTGATCAGCGGCAAGGAGTTTGACAGCTCCTACAAGCGCGGTGAGCCGGCCGAATTCCCCGTCAACGGGGTCATCAAGGGCTGGACCGAGGCGCTCCAACTGATGAAGGAAGGCGCCAAGTGGCAGCTCTTCATCCCATCGGAGCTGGCTTACGGCGAGCGCGGCGCGGGGCAGGACATCGGCCCGAACTCCACGCTGATTTTCGACATCGAGCTGCTGTCGGTGAAAGCCGGCAACTAAGGCAATTTCGCTGAGGCCAAGCAGACTGATTTGAGCCGCGCCTGGCAACGGGTGCGGCTCTTTCGTTGTCCACTGAAGGATCCACGCCGGGCTTGAATTAGCCACGAGGCAAGCCGACACTGCGGGCATGGGCGAAACCACCTTGCGGCAGCGTCCGCGCGGACCCGTGAAGCAGTTTTCGGTGTTCACTCCCAACCGGCTCGGCCGGTTGCACACCCTGACCACGTTGCTGGCGTCGCGCAACGTCCACATCCTCGCGCTCACGGTGCTCGACACCACGGACAGCGCCATCATCCGGCTCGTCGTGGATGATCCCGATGCCGGGCGCGACCTGCTCAAGGAGCACGCTTTTCCCTTCAGTGAAAGCGAGCTGCTGGTGGTGGAGATTGCCTCGGAAACCCAGCTGAAGGACGTGCTGGCGGCGCTGCTCGAAGCAGAAATCAACATCCACTACATCTACTCCTTCATGACCCGATCTCAGGATCGCACGGCGCTGGCCTTGCATCTGGAAGATCGCGATGTGGCGGAGGACGCGTTGCGCAATCACCAGTTCAACGTGCTCGGGCAGGCGGACATCTCACGCTGACTGCGAACACGCGCACGGTCTCAGGCAGGGTGCTCGCCGAGGGTAATTCCGCTCCGCCCGGCCACCAGCCGGCGCAGCCGCGCGCCCAGCTCATGGGCCAGACCGATCATCTCGGCCGCCTCCCGTGCCGGCAGGGAGCGATGGCAGTTGAACTCCCACAATTCCAACCAGTGCGAGAAATGCCCGGCCTCAATGCCGAGGCGCAAATGCGCGGCCCCAAAGCCGCCTCGATAGGCGGAGGGACCGCCGGTTTGCAACGCCCAGAACTCCCCAATGTTGGCCAGATGTGCCGGCCAGTCGTGAATGTGGGCGTTGAAGATCGGCCCGAGCACCGCGTGCTGCCGCACGTCGGCGTAGAACGATTTGAGCAACTGCTGGAGACCCACGTGCCCACCAAGCCGATCGTAGAGGGATGCGGTCATGCCGTGGATTATGCCCGCCGTTGCAGCAAGAAGACTCCTTCATCCGCCGCCGCGTTCAGCCACTGCTCTCGCAGGATCAAGTCCTGGACGGCAAAGAGCTTTTGCACCTGGAGCGGCGTGTGGCGATACGAATAAAACAGGCCAAACCGATCGCCCGCCATAAACCGATGCTCCTCGCCGGCATGCCAAACGGAACACTCGCGGGCGAATGTGAAGTTGCCCTCAATCCGCAACAGCCCGGAATTCTGCGGACAGGGCACCACTTGAAACGCCACGCACCCGTCGTCACGAGCCACCCCGAGATCCGCCAAGACGGAAAACAACCAATCGGCGGTGAGAGCATTATCGTAGAGCGGCAGGACTTGGTGGACGCCAGCCCCATAGTCCGCACCGGGAGCCAGATTCGCACTCACGAGCAGGACATCTCCATCATCCAGCAAGCCAGCGAGCCGCGGTAGGACCTCGCCGGGAAGGAAGTTGGGCATCATCCCAAAGAATGTGACCACTCGGCGGACAGTGGGCCGCAGCCCGGTCGTAAGCGCCTGACGCCAGTCCGCCGTCGCGGCCAAGTCGAGCACCCATGGGACACAGTCCTCTGCCTTTACCACCCCGGCAGAAAGGGCAGCCGCACGCGCCACCAAGGTGAGACTTGGGCTGACATCGGTCATCAGATAGCTGGCTGGGCGGGCGGACTGCACGTCACGCAATTCCTTCAACAAGGTCAGTTCCTTTTGCCCACCACCGCAGCCCAAGCTCACGACTTGGACAGCGTCGGCACCACAGAACGCCGCAGCCGCAGCCGCAGCCTGCTGATAGGCAGCCTGGCACGAGGGATCCTGCCGGGCGGGTGAAAATGCCTCATGCACCCGAAGCCACCGGAGCGCCTGCTTGGGCGTGTCGTAGTGGAACTTGTGGTTCATCCGGCGCATCCGCAGTGACTGGCTGAACGCGGCCTCAATGGCAGCCGGAAACTGGCTGGGATGAATGCGGACGGCCACGGAGGAATCCGCTTCGGGTGAGACGCCAAGGTTCATCGCTTTAAGACATTCACGCGCGACGTTGAACCAGGCAGCGGTGCGTTGGCCAGCTTGCGCTGTGCCCATTTTCGGCCGGCCGCCAACGCGGCCAGCGTCTCGTTGAGGCGACGACGACGCGTTTCAGGCAGCTTCGCCGTGGAAAGCCAGACGATATATTCCCGCTGACACGATGGGGCGAGGGAGTGAAAGCGTTGGGCGGCAATCCGGTTTCGGCCTTGCGCCAGTGCTTGCGCAAAAAAGGCCGGCAGCGGCAGCGGAGCGCGCTTGATTTTCGGGGCTGGCGGGATGGTTGGATCAGTGTCCAACGCCACTGCGGCGTGCAGCAACTCGCGAAGCCCAGCGCGGTTGAATCCCGCCAGCGACGTCACACGAATGGAACGGATGTTTGTGTTCCCCGCCCCGGCAGGCGCGAAGAGACCGGCTGGATCTGATAGTTCGGTGCCACGAAAAAAAGCGATGCCCAGATGGGCGCGGCAGGCGCTCAAGCCGACGATCAGCTTTCGCCCAGAAAAGCACAGCATGTTCCACTTGATGGACTCGGTGAGATCCGGCTCCCAGGCTAAAAACCATTCAACAACCTGCTCCGTCATCGGTTGGGAAAAATCCGGGCAGGTCTCCAGCCATTCGCCGGGGTCTTTGGTGCGGGGACGAGAGCAATCCATGGCGCGAGTTGGTTGGGCGTCGTTTGCGCAGCCCACGATGCCAAGGGTGCGGCACTGCACAAGACTGGAAAGGATTAGCCACGCAAGGTGACTTTTGTGTCAATGCCACATACCGAGCTGCCAGGCTAGGCGCCTTTCGAAATGTGCCCTTGTTGTTGCCAATCCAACGGAATCCAGATTCAGTTGTCGCCATTGTCTGCGACCTGAACTTCAAACACGAAAACAACTATGCACTTGATGGGAATTGGCGACGAAGCAGGGGCCAGCCTCGACTCACAAATCCAGGCCGCCAAGGAGCTGAGCTGGAAGTTCATCGAAATGCGCGGGGTCGAGGTGCCGGGCTTCCCCAAGGCCAACTTTCATGACATTCCCGATGCCGCCTTCGACCTAGCCTGTGCCAAGCTACAGGAAAACGGGCTGGGAGTTTATTGCTTCGGCTCCACCATCATGAACTGGGCGAAAACCGTCGAGACCCCCTTCGAGACAACGGTCGCCGAAGTTCGGCGGGCCATTCCACGCATGCAGCGCTTGGGGACAAAATTTGTCCGTATCATGAGCTTCAAGCCCAAGGAAGCTGACGCCGTCACTCCCCCCGTTGTATTCGAGCGCGTGCGGGAAGTTGTCAAAATGTTCACGGACGCCGGCCTCACCCCCGTGCATGAGAACTGCATGAACTACGGCGGCATGAGTTCGGCCCACGCCTTGGAGATGCTCGATAAGTGCCCTGGCATGAAATGGGTGTTCGACACGGCCAACCCGATTTTCAACGCCGACCGCCAACTGCCCGCCCCCTGGCCGCGACAGAATGCGTGGGAGTTTTGGACAACCGTGCGGGACCACGTAGCCCATATCCATGTGAAGGACGCCACTTGGAACCCGGCGAAGAACGACGCCGACTATAACTGGCCGGGCGAAGGACAGGGGCAGGTCCGGCGCATCTTGGCTGACGCTTTCAGCCGGGGCTACGACGCCGGCATCAGCATCGAACCCCACATGGTCGTCGTGTTCCACGACGCTCATGCAAAAGTCACCAACGATGAACCCGTGCGGCAAAATTTTGTCGAGTATGGCCGGCGGCTGGAAAAACTGATCGCCAGCTTACGCACTTGAGGCCTGCCAGACGCCCGGTCAAACCTCCCCACGAAGACCATCTCGGCACCGCCCTAAGCCGATTTGGCTTTAATGGCCGCAAGAATCTGGCCGACCGCGTCTTCCGTTTTGACCAACTGCAGGGTTCCCCCGCGCGGCTTGAGTTCCACTTCGCCCTTGGACAGGGATTTTTCTCCAATGCCAACTCGGATGGGAAATCCGATTAGGTCGGCATCCTTGAATTTGACCCCAGGCCGCTCATCACGATCGTCGATAATCACTTCGATCCCCGCCTCAGTCAGTTCCTTGTAGATTTTTTCCGCTGTTTCCATCACGGCGGACCCCGGTGCAATCGAAAGCGGCGTCAGACAGACCACGTAAGGAGCGACTGCCACCGGCCAGATTATCCCGTCCTTGTCGTTGCACTGCTCAATAATGGCCTGCAACGTGCGCGTGACGCCAATGCCGTAACACCCCATGACACAGGGTTTGGATTTTCCCTCGGCATCCAAGAAGCGGGCGTTGAGTTTTTCGCTGTATTTGGTCCCAAGTTTGAAAACGTGGCCCACTTCAATGGCCCGCTGGATTTTCAAAGGCTTGCCAGTTGCCAGGCACAGTTCCCCGGCCTTGACTGTCCGTAAATCTCCCCACTGCGAGACTGCAATATCCCGAGGAATATCGATATGGCGTATGTGGAAACCATCCGCATTTGCGCCAGTGACCATGCCTTTTCCCCCACGAAGCGCTTCGTCCGCCAGAACCGTCCATTTTTTGCCCTCAGCGGCCAGAGTCGAAGCCACCGCGCCCAAGGAACCCGGGTGCGCCCCTAGAAAGGAGAAAATCTCCTCCGCAGTTGCTGGACGGAAGATGGTTGTCCCAATTAACCCGGCGAACTTCGCCTCGTTAAGCTCGTCATCACCACGGACCAGCACGATGACTGGCTGAGTCTGGTCCGTGGCGGCGCTCTTTACCATGAAGACCAACGTCTTGATCTGCTGGCAGGCAGGAACATTATAAGGGGCAGCCACGAGATTCGCGATGGTGACCGCGCCCGGAGTAGGAAACTTTTCAGGCGCCAGAGCTGTTTCAGTTATCGGCGTCGGATTCACCGGCCCGGCACTGGTTGCCTTCTCGATGTTCGCCGCATATTTCCCCGATTCGCAGTAAACTACATCGTTTTCGCCTGTCTCCGCCGGAACCATGAATTCGTGCGAATGGCTCCCGCCGATCACCCCAGTGTCAGCCTCCACAGGGAAGTTTTTGAGCCCACATCGGTTGAAGATCCGTTGATAGGCATTGAACATCCGTTGATAGCTCGCCATTGCCCCTTCATCACTTCCATCAAAGGAGTAGGCGTCCTTCATGATAAATTCCTTCGCCCGCATGAGCCCAAATCGCGGCCGGATTTCATCCCTGAACTTGACGCTAATTTGGTAGAAGTTTAGCGGCATCTGCCGGTAAGAGCTGATCTCTCCGGCTGCAAGCGTGGTGACAACCTCCTCCGCAGTAGGGCTCAGAACCCATTCCTTGTTCGCCCGGTCGCGAGCCTTGTAGAGCACATCGCGAGCTGTTTCGTAACGTCCCGATTGCTGCCAAATTTCGGGCGGATGCAGCGCAGGCATGAGCACCTCCAATCCTCCAGCTGCGTTCATTTCCTCACGAATAACCCCTTCAATCCTTTTCAAAACCCGCAAACCAATGGGCAAAAAGGTATAGAGGCCACCCGTCAATTTACGAACAATGCCGGCACGTAGCAGAAGCTTGTGGGAAAGAATCTCCGCTTCGGCGGGTGTCTCTTTAAGGGTGGGGATGAATGTTTTGGACCAACGCATTTGGCTATAGGGAAGAGCAAAGCCGTCGCGGAACGAAAATCCCGCGACGGCCTCAGCTGGGGTTGATTTACTTTACAGTATTCACCAACGGTGCCAGCCCTTGGATTCGGACTTCCAGCCGGTCTCCTGACTCGATGGGGCCAACCCCAGAGGGAGTGCCGGTTAGGATGACATCACCAGGCAACAGCGTCATATTGGTGCTGATAAAACTCACCAGCTCAAAACAGTTGAAAATCATCTGGCTGGTGTTTGAATTCTGACGCAATTGACCATTTTGAAATAGTTGTATCGTTAGGTCGTGTGGATCAATTTTAGTCTCAACGTATGGTCCGAGTGGGGTGAAAGTGTCGAAGGATTTGCAGCGAGCCCATTGGCTTTCAGAGTTCTGAATAGTCCGGTCGCTTACATCTTGCGCTGCCGAATAGCCAAATATGTATCGTGCGGCAGCAGCCGGGGTTACATTCCGAACGCGTCGACCAATAATGATAGCCATCTCAGCTTCGAAATCAGTTCGATGGTTGGAGAACGGAATTTCGATTTTTGCCCCATCTGGAATTAAAGAAGTTGGGGCTTTCAGCCAAAACAAGGGCTCCTTAGGAAGCGGTTTTCCGGATTCTCGCGCGTGATCCGCGTAGTTCAAACCCACGGCAATAACCTTTGAGGGCTGAATAGGAATGAGTGTTTTAATACCCTTTGTCGATACAGGTTTTTTATCGAAAGAAGGCGATCCAAAAACATCTCCGTGGAGGCGAAAAAGTTCACCGTCCACCGCTTTGGCGAAAAAGATTTCATCGCCCTTCTGGAATCGACCAATTGCTGCCATAGATTCGCTGAGTTCTAGGCTGTCAAGGCATGTAGTCGCAAGCTAAAAAAGACCAAGTGTCGGTGTAACTTCAAAATGAGACTGCGCTTCCGAAGCCATAGGCGAAGAGCGAGCGGTTGTGCTGCTTGCGCATGGTCGGCTTGGGCCTGCTTGTTTGGCCGAGGCATGGGTTAGTTCGGTTCGGCGGCGGCGACCGGTGGCATCGAGAGATTAAGCTTGAAAGTCCGTAGTCGCCGCTCGTTCGACCTTGCCAACAGATGAGGCGATCTCCGCTGTTTCGCTATGAAATCCAAGCCGGTTTCACTTGGTCAGGAAGCGGTG
>CAIPBN010000932.1 GCA_903863315.1 uncultured Verrucomicrobiota bacterium
ACAGCCTGGCTCGAGATTTCATCAACTCAGGCTTGGAAAACGGCTTCTTCGGCAGCTGTGAGATTTCTTACAGTGACCGGACTCCTGCATGTCTGCGGAGCGAGAATGACATTCCAGAGTCCTTGAGAGAGTTGATTGCTATTGAGACTCGCGTAATAGGGTGTCTTTACGGCCACAATTCAGCCTGGACATAGCAGGCGGTCATGATGGAAGGGCGACGGCGCATTCTCCTCAGCGCGGCGGTTGCCTCCATACTCAGTTCCCACGCCTTGGTCGCCACCAAGTTTCCGATTTCGTGCGTCTTGAGATGGCCCCACATGTATTCGACCGGGTTGAGTTCCGGAGCGTAAGCGGGCAAGCGCTCCACGACGACGCGTCCGCAGGTGCTGGCGAGATAGTCCCGCACCAAGGCGCTGCGATGGATGGACGCCCCGTCCCAGAGGATCAGGAGCCTGCCTGGGATGTGGCGCTGGAGGTGCTGGAGGAATTCGATGACCTGCGGCCCCTTGATGCTGCCCGCGTGGATCTGAAAGTAGAAGCGCCACAGTGCCAATCCGCCAATGATGGAGAGGCTTTTCCAGTTGAACGTCTCCTGTAGGAGCGGGGTCTGCCCACGCGGAGCCCACGTCCGCACCCGTGTGGGTCGGGTGCTCAGGCCGCTTTCGTCGAGGAAGACGATCAAGCGGTCCTGCCGATGCGCTTTTTTTTTATCGCGGGCCACTGCACGCGCTTCCAATGACGGATTGCAGGCTCGTCACGTTCCACCGCCCGACGCTCCGGACGCTGACAACTGAACCCCAGTGCGCCCAAGAGCCGCCAGACATGTCCAGGGTGGTAACGAACTCCGGTCAACTGCTCGATCAGCGCGGCGACGCGTGGCAACGTCCAGAGCTGCGTCTTATAGCCCTGAGCGGCGGGTCCTTCCAAGAGCGCCTCAACCACTGATTGGGTTTGAGTTGGGGCCAGCTTTGGCTTGCGACCAGCGGGCCCTTTGCTCGCTAAGGCTGCCGCTCCGCCACCCTGCCAAGCCTCCTGCCAGCGATAAACCACCTGTCGGGCTACTCCCAAGCGCCGGGCCACCTCCGGGGCGGATAGGCCCTTGTCGAATAAGCGCGCCGCCTTACGCCGCCGCCGTTCGAGTTCCGCGTGATTTCGTGTTTTGGCCATGCCGAAATTGTGGCCTGGCTCACGGTCTGTGTCACTCTATTATGCGAGTATAAATAAGTCCTCCTCCCTTGCCGCCGAACGCTCCTCCACCCGCAGTTGAGAGTGTCCAATTCTATCCCCCCGATCCTGTGAACATGTATGCTCCTGTCCGGCCAGGACCTTACCAGCCACAATTAGACACCTATAACCGCGTGCTTCGGAAGTGGACGGAGAGCGCCTCGATTGTGCCCAATGATTTCAACCACCTGATGGGCATCTACAAAAGCCCCAAACCACCCAACCTCCGGTGGGCCGCCGCTTGGTCTTTGACCGGAAGACCGTTACGGTTGTTCTACAGTAGCTGTTTCAAACCATCACATCCGTGATCACCTTGCCGTAGCTGATCGGCACCGGGCGTTTGAGCGTGTCGCGCACTTCCGTGTGCGGGTCGATGCCCAAGAGGTGGTAGATCGTTGCGGCGAGATCGTCGGGCTTTACGGGCTTGTCGGCGGGATACTCGCCGTGCTTGTCGGACGCGCCATAGACGAAGCCTTTCTTCACTCCGGCTCCCGCCAGCAAGGCCGTGTAGCACTGCGGCCAGTGGTCGCGGCTGACGTTGGCGTTGATGCGCGGTGTGCGGCCGAACTCCCCGACCCAGACCACGAGCGTGTCCTTCAACATGCCGCGCGTTTCCAAATCGTTGAGCAGCGTCGGGAGCGTCTGGTCCGTGAGGGGCAGGTGACGCTTCTCGATGATGGGGAACATCCGCGTGTTGTTGAAGCCATGCGTGTCCCAGCCGCCGTCCGTGGTGCTCTGGCCGCCGATGCTCTCGGAGAAATAGACCTGCACGAACTTGACGCCGGACTCGACGAGCCGTCGTGCCAGCAGGCAGCTTTGCCCGTAAGGCGTGCGCCCGTAGGCATCCCGCACGGCGGCCGGTTCGCGGTCCAGGCTGAAGGCCTCGCGAAGCTTCGTGGAGTGCAACATCGCCAGCGCCTTGTCGTAATAGGCGTCAATGCCCTGCGCGGCGGCGGAGTAGTCCAGCAGGCGCGATTGCGCGTCCACGACTTTTTGCAACTCGCGCCGCGAGGCGAGCCGGTCGTAGGTGAGGTTGGCCGGCAGGCTGAGTTCCGGCAGGCCGAAACCCGGCTCGCTGGGATCGCGCAGCACGAGCAGCGGATCGTGAATCTTGCCCAGGAAACTCCCGTGCTGGCCCGGCGTGATCGAGCCGTCTGAAACCGAGTAAGGAAAGGCGGCGAAGGTGGGCAGCTCAGGATCCTTCCCCGGAGCCAGCCGGTCCACGACGGAACCATAGGCGGGGAACAAGTCGATGGAGTCCTTGAGCCGCTGATCGTCCGTGGCCGGCGCGTGCCCGGCGAGCGCGTAATAGCCCGCCGAGTTATGGTTCTTCATCGTGTGGTGCATGGACCGGATCAAGCAGACCTTGTCCATCACTCCAGCCGTGCGCGGGAGCAGCGAGTTCACCTGGATGCCATCCGCGTTGGAAGCCATCGGCTTGTGCAAGCCACGAATGCCCTCGGGCGCGTTGGGCTTCATGTCGAAGGTTTCGAGATGGCTGGGGCCGCCCCACTGGAAGAGGAAGATGACGGACTTGGCGCGGGCGGGCGGATGCTTGCCGGACTTGGCCTCTGCCGCGAGGAGCTTGGGTAGGGACATCCCGAACAAGCCCATGCCGCCGACTTGCAGCAGGCGGCGGCGGGTGAGCTGGGAATGAAGCTGCGGGATGCAGGCGGAGTTCATGGGGCCAATGTCGTTTGCTGGAAGGCCAGACGCGCCATTCGGGTTAAAGTTTCAGCGTGACAGGAGCCGGGCAGGCGTCACCGCCGCAGCACAAATTCCTTCGCGTTCACCAGACCCCACAGCACGTCTTCGACACCGGCGCGGCGGTCCTTGGCCTTTTCGATGTGCGCCAACGTCTTGGCCAGTTCGGCCACGCTGGGCGGGCGGGTGAGCGTGGTCCAGTAGAGCTCTTCCACGATGGCGCGGTTGGGCTTGCCGGAGTCGAGCAACGCGGCGAGGCGGTTGTCCGACTGCGTGAGCAGCTCGTTCACCGATGGGCCGGAAATCATCTGGAAAGCCTGGCTCATGGTCGTCTCCGTGGAGCGCTCGCACTCGCAGGTGGTCAGGCGCGGCGGCTTGCC
>CAIPBN010000933.1 GCA_903863315.1 uncultured Verrucomicrobiota bacterium
ATTCCCACCGGCTTGCGCGTCACGCTGCGCGGCATGGTGCAGGGTATGAACGCATCGTTCAAAAGCTTCGGCCTTGGTCTGATTCTCTCCGTGTTGCTGGTGTATCTGATTCTCGTGGCGCAGTTCCAGTCGTGGATTGACCCCATCCTCATCCTGCTCGCTGTGCCTACCGGATTGACCGGCGTGTTAGTGCTGCTCTACGTCACCGGCACGACGCTCAACGTGATGTCGCTCATGGGCATCGTGATGATGGTCGGCATTGTCGTGTCGAACAGCATCCTCATCGTCGAGTTCACGCACCGGCTGCGCGAGGAGGGCAAGACCGTGCGTGAGGCCGTCACGCTGGCCTGCCGCGTGCGCTTGCGTCCCGTGCTGATGACCTCGCTCGCCACGCTCATCGGCCTGCTGCCGATGGCGCTCAAGCTCGGCACCGGCAGCGAGGCCTACGCGCCGCTCGCGCTCGCCATCATCGGCGGGCTGGCGGTGTCCGTGGTGCTCACGGTGTTCATCGTCCCGGCGGCGTATCTGCTGGTCTATGGGCGGAAGGAACAAGCGACCGCGGCAACTCCGGCAGCTTGATTGCGATGAAACAGAGACCAAATCCCAAGCTTGCGCAAAGCACCGCTAGTGCTTGCCAACCCGCCGCCACAAGCCCCGCTAGGGGCGATACAACAGTAGCCGTGGGTGGAGTTCGCCCCGCGAACGGAACCCACGGTGTCGGGAAGGAAAAGCAACGAAACCGCGTAGCGGTGAAACGTCGCGCTTCAATTGAACTCGTGCCACCGCTACGCGGTTTGAGCTCCTTCTCCAGCCTTCCGTGGGTTGCGCTCGCCCAGCCTCGCTTCACCCACGGCTACCATCGTTGGGCTGCTACGCAGCCGCCCCGATTTTGGAGCCTGGTCCTTGGAGCTTGGTGTTTATTTGGAGCTTGGAGCCTGGACCTTGGAGCTTCCGAAAAACTCACCTTGAAGGAGGCCCGCGACCTCGCCCTGCGCCAGCATCCGCGCATCACCGCCGCCGAGTTCAAGGCCCTCGCCGCGCGGCAGGCTGTGCTGCAAGCCCGTGCCGCGCTGCTGCCCACGTTCAACCTCAACGCGGTCGCCGTCGGCGCGGCGGACGCAAACACGCGCTACGGCGCGCCCGGCGGCATCAACAACCCGGCCATCTTCGAGCGCGCGGCGGGCGGCCTCAACGTCAGCCAGTTGCTCACTGACTTTGGCCGCACGGACAACCTGCTCGGCGGCGCGAAGGACAAGGCCCGCGCCGAGGAGGCCGGCACCGACACCGTGCGTGCGCAGCTCGTGCTCGCCGTCAGCGCGGCCTACTTCGGCGCGCAGCAGTCGCAGTCCGTCCTGCGTGTGGTGGACCAGACCGTCACCACCCGCCAGACGTTGCTCGACCAGGTCACCGCGCTCGCCAAAAACCAGTTAAAATCCGACCTCGATGTCAGCTTCGCCCGCGTGGCGCTGGAGGAGGCGCGCTTGCTCCAACTCCGCGCGCGCAACGACCTCGACGCCGCCTTCACCGCGCTGGGCACGCTGCTCGGCGAACGCGAATCGCGGACGTATGCGCTGGTCGAGGAGCCGGCACCCGCCAGTCCGCCGGATGACGCCGCGCCGCTCGTGGCGGAGGCCTTGCGCCGCCGGCCCGAACTGGACCGCCTGCGCGCCGAGCGCGACGCCGCGCAAAAGCAGGCGCGCGCC
>CAIPBN010000934.1 GCA_903863315.1 uncultured Verrucomicrobiota bacterium
GATGCGCTCCGCGTTGAGCTGACCGAGGCGGTGCCAGTGGTTGAGGTCAGGGAAAGAAACACGCTCCAGCGCCTGCCAGGCGAAAGGGACGCGGCTGCGGGAGGCATCGCAACCGAAGACGCGCGGCGTCGCAACGCCAGCGGTGCGCACGCGATCCAGCAGGGCTGACTCCACGGCAAGGTGCTGGTCCAGTTCCGGGCCGTTCTCGACCCGGACGAAGAGATCCAAGTCGCCCACCCGCGCCGTCCAAGTGAGATGGTTGCCCTGAGAACCAGCGGGCTGAAGCTCAACGTGCTCCGCGCGGAAGCGCTCCCGTAACTGCTCCGCGAGCTGCTGCTCGATCCGGGCATCCGGTCCGCCGCGCGTCTGCGTGCCGTGGAAGGCCGCCGGGCGGTCGCACTTCCAGTAATGGATGTTGCGGCGGCTCATTGCGGTTCGTCCGGCACGCGCCGCTTCCACCAAGCGGCAGCCAGTCCACCAATGATGTTCTGCATGACGCCACTGAAGACCGCAGCGGCAGCGGCGAGCGGCATGGTGGGGAAGTGGGCGCGGGCCAGCGAGGCAGCCATGCCACCGTTCTGCATGCCGACCTCGATGCTGATGGTGCGGGCGACGGATTCAGGATAGCGAAACACCTTCGGCACGACATAGCCAACGACGAAGCCGATGAGATGCAGCAGAAACGCAGCAAGGCTGAGGATGCCGAAATTGCTGGCGATGTCGCCCGCACTGGCCGCGACGATGCCACCGGTCACCAGCACGAAGGCCAGCACGGCAACCGTGGGGCCACAGGCTCCGATCTGGTCAGCAGTGCGCGGCAGTTTCCACCGGATGAACACGCCGAGCACCACCGGGGCCACGGTGAGCTGGAAGGCGGAGAGGCACAGGCCCCACGCGTCCACCGGCACATACTTGCCGGCCAGCGCGCTGGTCCACGTCGGCGTGAAGACAAAGGCCAGCATGGTGGAGCACAGCGTGAGCACGACGGAGAGCGCCACATTCGCGCGGGCGAGGTAGCTGATCATGTTCGAGGCCATGCCGCCGGGACAGCTCGCCACGAGGATGATTCCGACCGCAAGGCCGGGTTCAAGTTTCAGCAGCGTGGCCACCAGCCAGCCAGCCAGCGGCATGATCGTGTATTGCGCGACGAACCCGAGCACCACGCTGCCCGGCATCCGGCCGATGGCCTTGAAGTCGTCGATGCTCAGGGTCAGCCCCATGCCGAGCATCGAGGCGGCGAGCGACCAGAAGATCCATGGCTTGTCGAACCACAGCATGGTCTGCGGCTGGTAGAACGCGAGGATCGCGAGGCTGACGAGCCACACCGGGTAGAGGTTGTTGAACCAGTCGAGAAATCGTTTCATGAGCGTTCAGCGGGAGGAGGGCACGTCGCGCACCCCAGAGAAGTTAGGTCCGCCGGCGGCGACGAAGCCGTGGCTGGAACCATCGGCGTCAGGCGTGACCCAAAAGGCATACAAGGAACCACGGGTGAGATGAAAGCGGAAGCGCACCGGCTGTCCGGCAAGCGCGAACAAGTCTGGCCGCTGGTTCCACTCGACACGCTGCTTCGTGGTCTCGGCCGTCAGCGGCTTGGAAGTGGCCAGCACTTGGCCGGCGGCATCCAGCGCCTCGACGCGCAGCGCACCTTCCTTCGCGGAGACATTCACGAAGAGGTGCCGGCCTTTGAACAGCACGGACCGCGTCGTGAGCGTGCCGGGAGTTTCGCGCGCGTCCATGCTCGCGAAGCCATCGCGTCGCAGCATGGCAAGGCCGACGCTGGCGCCGGAATACATGCCGCGTGTGCCGTTGGGCGCGATGCCAGAGTAGGCGCAATACGGAAACCAAAGCTGATCTTCCATGACGACACACACGCCGGTGGTCGTGTGCAGGTAGGCGCGGTCCCAGTCGCCTTCTTTCCGGGTGGCGGAAATGAAGGCCCGGCGATCGGGGCGGTGCCAGTGGAAGCCATCGCGGCTGAAACCGAGCTTCAGTTCCGTAATCTTCGGAAACTTGCCTTGGTCGCAGATTTTGTTGTCCGGCCCGAGCAGGACCTGGAACGCACCGAGCATGAGGCTCTCATACGCCACGGCGCTGAGGCTGTAGAGCTGCGGCTTGTCGCCCACCGCGGCGTCGGGTTCGTCGAGCCGGTCGGCATTGCACCAGTAAACGGAGTTGGCCCGCCAGTCCGCGCTTTTCAGAAAGTCCGCATCCTCATGATACCAGCGGCTGCGCCCGCGCGGGCCACCCTGCTTGATGCTCTGGCACCAGACGTTGCGGAACGGATTGTGAAAGATGGAGCAGTAATCCGCCGCGCTTCCGGTCGGCACGGGCGGTGACCAGCTCCGGCCATCGGCTGAAGTCTGAAGTGTGTGCCCGGTCCGCCCGTGGTCAGTCAGATACTTGATCCGCTGCTCCTGCGAATTCAGATCGAGCCAGACGCTGTTATCGCCTCCCGCAGCGGGGCCTTTCGCGAGGAGGAGATTGTCTTCGAGGATGCCGAGGTTGGGACGCGTCCAGCGCCTCAAATCCATGCTCGTCGCAAGAGCCAGCGGACCGCGCCAGCCGGCGGTGTAGAACATCTTGAAGCGCTGCGCCTCGGGATCAAAGAACACGCCGCCATGACCGAGGTAACACACGGCCTCCTGGCCTTTCTCACCGAGCGTGGAGGCGGCCAGCTCGTGCTTCGTCTCCGGCTTGAACACCGGATTGCCAGCAAACTTCTTCGCGATGTGAAAAGTGCGCTGAAGCGTGGTGCTCTCGATGAGGAAATCATCCACGAAGAGCTGCCGGCCCACATCGATCGGGATCACCTTGGGCGGCTGCTCCAGATACGGCACCGGCATCGGCTCAACCGTGGCAGCCGAGAGATGCGGCGGCGGCCACACCTGCGGCAGCACGATGCCGTTGTAGAGTTTTTCACCGCTGTTCTCACTCCACGGCCCCGGCGGTGCGGGCTGGTGCAGTTTCAGCTCCACGCCCGGTCCCATCACCAGCAGCACCATCTTGTTGAAGCGCAGGCGCTCACCCGCCTGGACGTCCTTGCGATACAGGCTCACGCGATTGATTTCGCCGGGGAACAACTGCACCTCGGGGACATTGACCTTCGTGAAGCCCGCTTTTTGCAGCGCCACCCCTTGGCTCGCTGCCTTGGGGCGAATTGTTGGCGTGAGGGCGAACAGCGTGCCTGGCTGGGTGACGGCCACATCCGTCTGCTCGATGCTCGTGCGGAAGAACGGCAGTCCACGCACGGCTTCCGGCAGTTCATCCGCGACATACTCGCGGTCGGTGAACAGCTTCACGCCCGGCCTCAGCACGGCGGCTTCCGCAGTGGGCGGAGGCGGGAGCGGCAGGCGGGTCTTGCCGGCGAGCGATTCGAACTGCCCCGTGGCCTCCAGCTTGCCAAACATGATGCGGTCGCTGGAGCCGCCGTGGTCGCTTTGGGTGACGGTGAGCCACATAGAGCCTTCGTGTTCGTGGAAGGTCGGATACTGGAAGGAGTGCGGCGACTCGAAGCGGTATTTTCGCTGCCAGATTTTACCATCGCGGGAGATGTCCACGTTGAAGACGCTGCGATTGCAGTTTTGGATCTTGGTGTTCTCCTGCCAGCCGAGGTAATAGACGCCGCCAAAGTGGTCGAAGGTCGGTTTAGAGTTCAGGCCATTTGGCACGTGCGGCATCTCCTTTCCGATGCTCCATGTTTTGCCGTCCTGGCTGGTGGTGAAGTGGTAGTTGCCGCCGTCGTTCCGCACGATGGCCATCCAAGTGCCGTCGGGCAGGCGGTTCACGGCGGATTCGCTGAGCTGCTGCGACTGCGGCTCGTTGTAGTGGCCGATGACTTCGAAGGTGGTGAAGTCGTCATGCAGCACGGCGAGGGCGTTTTGTTTGCCGGGGAAGTTGTTAAGAGCGACGTAGCGCCGGCCATCGAACTCCTTGAACGAATCAAAAATGTAGAGGCCGTGGTTCACGGCGGGCCTTTTGAAGCCCTGGGCCGCTGCATCAGCATAAAAATGACGCGGCTCCATGTCGAAGATGCCTGCGGCGGTTTTGAGTTTCGCTTTGTGAATGCTGTCCTCGAAGCTCTGCGTGCGCAGGTCGAAGTCCCGATACCACGTCAGCTCGCTCGCTGACTTGCTGCAAAAGTAGGTTCGTAGCGTGTGCTCGTCCTTGCGGATGATGCGCGGCACAAAGACCTGCGCATCCGGCAGGGTGACGTTGGCGAACGCCTGGCCCGCTTTGGCAAGCAGGTGCGCTTTTTCGACCTTCATCGTCTTCAAGTTCACGACTGTCAGCACGCAATACATCGCCGCGCCCGCGCCGTGACCCGGAGCCACATCGTTGTCGTGCTCCACGATGTAAGCACGCTCGCCGACACAGACGAACTCTGCATCGTGCGCCCCCTTCACCTGCGGCGCAGTGACGCGGACGAGCCGCTGCATGACGATGTCGCCCGCGAGCGCAGGGTCCCAGTTCGCGGGAAGGAGGCTTGCGGCAGAGGTTCGGGTCTGCTTCGCCAGAGCATCGGTCTCAGTGAGCTTGAAGCGTGTGCTGACGACACTGTTCTTCTCAGGTCCGGCGACATATTTGATGTAGGTGGTGGCGACGACGGTGCCATCGGGGAGGAGTTCGAGATCGGAGTAGCCGCAGTCGGAGTTGCCGGTGCCGGGCTTGTCTTCCGCGGTGCGGCCGGCGTTGTGCAGGAGCTTGATGCGATACTGCCCTTCGCGGCGCTTCACGATGTCATCCAAGGTGCCGACCCAGGCGACATAATGTCCGTAGGTGGCGCTGGTCTTGGCCATGTCGCGAAAGGCGATGACGAGGCGGCCATCGGGCATCGCTTTGATGACATGGCGGTCGCCGGTGAGGGAAGCAGGGAGTTCCTGCGCGGTGGACCAAGTTTGCGCACCGTCCTGACTGACCGAGTAGAGTGAGTGATGTTTGCGGCTGTTTTCGCGCAGGAGCATGACCAGCGTCTTGCCATCGGCTGAGCGAGTCACGGCGGGTTGGCCCCAGCGGGCAGGGATCTTCAAGATGCGGTGCTCCTTGCTCCAAGTGAGGCCGCCGTCGGTGGACTCGCTCTGCACGACGAACTCCGGCAGATCGGACCACAGGATGAGCCGCCTGCCGTCGTCGAAGCTGAGCACGGTTTTCGGCGGCACCTCACCTTGGATGCCGTTGGGCGTCATCGGGGTCCAGGTCTTGCCATCGTCTTCTGACACGGCCTGATGCATGGGAAAAGGCGGCTCGCCTTTGCGCCGCCAGTCGAGGCCATCGGCGAAGACGACGAGGCGTGCCTTCCCCTGCGGATCGACCAGGCGATGGATGGCGGGCGTGTTGGCGGTGGTGTGCCAGTTCGCGGGCACCTCCAGCGGTGCGCTCCAAGTGAGGCCCGCATCGTCGCTGCGGGCCAGCGGACCGATGGTGAGCGCATGATTCACCGTCCAGGCGGTGAACATCGTTTTACCATCCGGCAGCAGCACGGTATCGCAGTGCCCGTGGTAAACCTCCGCCGTGCCGCGTGCGACGACAACCTGGCGTTTCGAGTCGCGGGACAGGTCCACGGTGGGAATCGAGATCGCACGCAAAGTGCCGGGCGTGGGACCGACGTAGGCGGGCACCGCCGCGCGGAGCGAGAGCGACGTCACGGCGGCAAGCAAGGCAACCATCAGGCCGAGCAAACGGAAAACTCGTCTCATAGAAATCTCATTGGACAACCGACCGGGACGGATGACAACGGCGAGGCGGGTGTTATGATAACAGCGTGTCGAAACCATCTCCATCCCTTCAGGATATTGCCAGGGCCACCGGAGTCTCGGCGATGACGGTTTCCCGGGTTTTGCACGGTGCTCCCAACGTCGCCTTGGAAACACGGGCCCGAGTCGAGGCGGCGGTAGAGGCGCTCGGTTACCAACCCGATCCCGACCTGACGAGGATGATGGAAGCCGTGCGCGCCCGGAAGAAACTCGGCCTCAAAGCCACTATTGCCGTGCTCCGCGAGCATGTGCCGCAGGACGGCCTGTTGAGCCCCTCGTATCAATACGTGCCCGTTGAGGACATCAGCCGACGCGCGCACGCGCATGGGTATGCGGTGGAGGAGTTTTTCCTCGGCAAAGACGGCCTCACGCCAAAACGGCTCCAGCAGATCCTGCACGCCCGTGGCATCGAGGCCGTGATCGTCTCGCCGCAGAGCATTCAACTTCCGTGCAGCAAGCTCGACTATTCGCCCTTCGCCGCAGTGACGTTTGGGAATGCCATGAGCACGCCCGCGCTGCACATGTGCGCGGGCAACATGACGCTCGGAATCCAGATGGCGGCCGAGCAACTCCGCGAACTCGGCTACCGGCGTGTCGGTGTCGCGGTGACGCGGTGGATCGTGAACCGCTCGCAGTTTGGCTACAGCGGCGGGCTGTTCCACTGGCAGCACGGCCTGCCGGAGGCGGATCGCGTGCCGCTGCTGCTTATGCCCAGCAACGACATCAGCCAAGGCTTTGACGCCTTCTCGAAGTGGCTGCGCGAGCACCAACCGGACGCGCTGATCACCTTCGACACACACGTGCCCGGTTGGCTGAAGCAACTCGGCCTGCGTGTTCCGCATGACATCGGCTTCGTCGTGCATGACTGGACGCCGAAAATGACCGGCCTCGCCGGCATCTACCAGCAGCGCGATCATCTGGCGGCTGCGGCGGTTGATTTGGTGGTGACCCAGCTTTCCCAGCACGAGCACGGCGTGCCCGAAGTGCCACGGCAGATCATGATTCCTCCGCGTTGGGTGGATGGGCGGAGTGTGCGGTCGAAGTAGCTATAGTTGAGGACCGCTGATGCAACCAGCGTGGTCGCTGCGCGGCGGAGCGGGCGGAATGGCGTCCTGAAGCCGGCTGACACACTCACCCGATGAACAGTGGCCGCATGTGGCGCTCGTAGATGTTCTCGGTGACCTGCTTGGCGACGATGTCCTCGTTGGCCTTCAGCAGGTCGAGGTAACGTGCGCCGGCCTTGGCCGCTAGTTTGAAGGAGACGTGCAGAAGCTGGCGGACATGGGCGTTGAACTCCGGATGCGTCGGGATGTGGCGGATGGCGCTGGCGAGCTGCGGGCCGGTCCAGCCATTTACGGTCGCGGCGCTGGGCAGCTTCGCGCGGTCGATGTCGATGACGCTCGCGTAGGGCGCGCAGAGTTCATCCACATGCGCCAGAGCATAGGCATAAATCTCCTTGGCCAGCGCGAGGCCGTCGCCCCCTGCTTCCGCCAGGCCGATGAGTTCCTCCAGCCACGTCGTGCCGGCGGTCTTGAGGTGCAGCCCCGCACCGGTGCGCGCAAGCGAGCGGCGGATGATGGGGTAGAGGCTGAACTTGTCGCTGCCGCTGTGGACGCTGAGCTTCAAGTTGGCGGGGAGGCCGTATTGCTTCACGGCATGGGCGATGACGGCGAGGTCGTCGTTGAACTCGCGTTCGAACTGCGCCAGGTCGCCCACGTAGTCCACGCCCTTGTTGAAGCGCCCGGTGAATTTCGGTGCGATGGTCTGCGGGTAAACCCCGGCGTCAGCAAGGAGGGCAAGAATGATGAGCAATTCCGGCGGCGTTTGCGGCGCGTCGGTCTCGTCCATGGAGACCTCGGCGATGAACTTTTTAACGCCCTTTGCGCGTTTGATGTGATTGAAGATCTGACCGGCTTCCCAGGTGGCGCTGAGATATTTCCGGGCGGTGGTGGCGACGGTCTCAGCCGTTGTGTGGAAAGGCTCGCTGATGCCGGCAATGGCGAGGCTGCCAATCAGTTCGGGATGCTTGGCCAAAAACCGCTCGACGTAGCGCTCTTCGGGCGGCTTGCCGATGCTGTCAGCCACATCAATGGTGAAGAAGTCCGAGCACGCCATGAAGCGGTCCACGGTTTCGAGGCGGATGTGGTCGGCGTCCACATGCCAGCCCTTGGTCCAGCCAAATTCCTTCACCGCCGCCTGTGCGGCATCGAATACGCTCTGCGGCTCCGAGCCAATGAAAGTGTGCTCGCGGTTGGACTTGTTCCAGACCGGGACCACCTCGACTCCATCCTGGGCGAGTTTCTGAAAGGCGCGGAGTTGAGCCTTGGCCTGGTGCGCGAACCGGTCACCAACGCCGAAAGAGAATCGTTCGAGTTTCTTCATGCGCGCCAGCATGGATCAATTGGGCTGCGGAGGGAATGGCAAGGATCGAGCGGCGCACCATGCTCGACCTGCATTGGAGGGCGCGGCCGACGTCAGCGGCC
>CAIPBN010000935.1 GCA_903863315.1 uncultured Verrucomicrobiota bacterium
ACATGAAGGAGTTCGAGGCGGACACGAACCTCCGCTGCTGCCTCATCCTCGACGCCAGCGCTTCGATGGCCTTCGCGGGCAAGTCCGGCCCGAGCAAGTTCGCCTTCGCCCGCCAGCTCGCCGGCACGCTCGCCTACCTCGCCGTCCAGCAAGGCGACGCCGCCGGCCTCTACTGCGTCGGCGAAAACGCCTCTCCGGAACTCCCACCGCGTCGCAACCCCGCGCACCTTCAGGAAATTCTCAACGCCCTCGAAGGCCTCGAACCGCGCGGCCCCACCACCATCCTTCGCGCACTGCACGACCTCGCTGAGAAAATCCGCCGCCGCGCGCTGGTCATCGTGTTCTCCGACTTCTTCTGCGAGCTGGAGCCACTGCTCGGCTGCCTGCAACACCTGCGCTTCCAGAAGCACGACCTCGCCGTGTTCCACCTGCTCGACCGGATGGAGATGGAGTTCAAGTTCGACCGCCCGCTGCGCTTCCAGGACTTGGAAAGCCCCTTCAGCCTCGTGACCGAGCCGGCGATGGTGCGCGACGAATACCTCCGCGCCTTCGACGCCCACCGCGCCCGCCTCCGCCAAGCCTGCCTCGAATTCAACGCCGACTACCGCGAAGTCGTCACGGATCAGGAACCCGGCAAGGTGCTGGCCGACTTCCTCACCGAGCGCGCGCATCTCGTCGGGGCGCACTGACGGGAAAAACCGCATTGCTGGCCGCGCCGGAGCCGATTACCTTCACGACAACAACGGACAAAGCCATGAGCTACATCGGCACAGTCGAGAATGGAGTGGTGAAACTGCCACCCGAGGCAAAGGGTCTTGAAGGCGAGCGCGTCCGCGTTGATCCACTCCCCAAGATTGTCGCTCGCAACGAGCGGACCCGCCGGCTGTTGGAGATTGCCGCCAAGGTTCACGGGTTGCCCGAGGACTTCGCGGAGCAGCACGACCATTACATTCACGGCACGCCGAAGCGGCCGCCGAGCGAATGAAGCCGGTCCTCGCCGACACCTTCTTCTACCTCGCGGTCCTCAACCCGAAGGACGCGCGCCACGAGTCGGCGCGGGTTTGGTCAGACAACTACGACGGGCCAATCCTGACCACGACCTGGGTTCTCACCGAGCTGGCCGACGCTTTGGCCAAACGAAACCAACGCGATTGGTTCAACGATTTGTATCAGGCCCTGCTCGACGACCCTCAGCTCGAAATTCTGCCGGTGAATCAGGAGCAGTGGGAACGGGGCCGACAATTGTATGCTTCTCGCCTCGACAAGGACTGGTCGCTCACCGACTGCATCTCCTTCGTCGTGATGCAGGAGCGCGGGCTGAAGGACGCGCTGACCGGCGACCATCACTTCGAGCAGGCGGGCTTCAAGGCGCTGTTGAAATGACGCCCATGCTCGCCGAAATCTCCGATAAGATGCTGCCGATCGAAGGATGGCTTGCGTTCAACTTGTTGGCGGGAATCGTCCTTGTGTCGCGGCAACTGGCTCTGGCCCGCTTCGTCCGTTGGTTGAGACTCCTCCCGGCCTTGCTGGCGTGCTGGTGGGCATGGGGCATCAGCGGCGAAATGCTTTACGACCGCTTCCTGACCGAAGCCATCTTCCATGAGATGGGCAGTCTTTACGCTTTTGAAGCCACCTTCCTCGGATTCGGACCAGCACTAGTGCTCGTGTTGCTAATGCTTTTGATGCGCCAGCGGTTTGTTTCCCATTCCACACTCCGCACTCCGCACTCC
>CAIPBN010000936.1 GCA_903863315.1 uncultured Verrucomicrobiota bacterium
AGGCTCGGAGCATGAAGGGTTCGAGGTCGGAGAAGATGCTCATTGTGCGTGCCCTCCGCCCGGCCCGTGCGAGTGGTTGTGGTGGTGATACGGCGTGACGTTCAGGCCGTAGGCTTCCTTGAGCGAGTCGGCGTTCATCACGTGCTCGGGCGAGCCTTCGCAGCAGACGACGCCGTTGAGCGCATAGACCCACGAGGCGTGGCGATAGACCATCGAGAGGTCGTGCGAGACGAGCACGACGGTGAGTTTGTGGCGGCGGTGAACTTCCGCGATGGTTTCGTAGAAGTCCTGTTCGCCAGGCGAATCCACGCCGGCGGTGGGTTCGTCAAGCAGCAGGAGGTCGGGCTGTTTCAGCAGTGCGAAGACGATGAGGACGCGCTGGAGCTG
Organism: uncultured Verrucomicrobiota bacterium; assembly: GCA_903863315.1. Lineage (GTDB taxonomy): Bacteria > Verrucomicrobiota > Verrucomicrobiia > Limisphaerales > SXTU01 > SXTU01. Next base: position 388 of record CAIPBN010000936.1, read on the forward strand.
GCCGCCGGAAAGTGCGGCGATGGGACGGTCCAGCAGCGACTCGGCACCCAGCTCGGCCATCGCGGCGCGGAGGCGGTCGTCGGTGTCGCGGTGGCGGTGCCAGAACCAGTGCTGCGTCTCGCGCAGGCGCAGGGCGAGGAATTCGCGGACGCTGAGGATGAAGCTGCGGTCCAGCGCGAGGCGTTGCGGGACGTAGCCAACGCGCGGCAAGGCCTTCTTCAAGTTGCTCTCGCCGAAGAGCCGGACATCGCCGGAATCGGGCTTTTGCAGGCCGACCATGGCGCGCAGGAGCGTGGTCTTGCCCGAGCCGTTGGGGCCGATGAGCGCGACGAGCTGCCCGCGATGCAGGTGCAGGTTCACGCCGCGCAAGATGGCCTGCCCGCCGAGCGTGACGCGCAGGTCGCGCACGGAGACAGCGATGTCAGCGGCGGAGTGGCTGCAGGTGGTGTGGGAGGCGGTCACGGGGAAGTGCGGAGTGCGGAACTCGGAATGTGGAATGAGCGCATATTCACGGCTTGGCGGCGAGTTGCTCGGCGGTCAGGCCGGGCGTGTATTTGGGCTTCTCGGTGTAGAGCGCCACGGCGCGCTCGCGGGGGATGCCGGCTTCGACGAGTAGTTCGATTTGCTTCCGGGCGAATGCAGGCCAGTCCTTTTCGAGAACTCGCTCCATTGAGCCGTCTAGTAGGCTCATCTCACGCAATAGCGGTGCTGTTAGTTTAGCCCAGCCATGGCAGTGGTCCCCGCCCGCAGTGGGCTGCTTATCCCAAATAAGCGCGAGGCTGGGGTTATTGGATTGGTTCAACCCCTGCACATAGACACGTCCACACTCGGATTCCGGAACGTGACCCTTTGTGCGTGCAGCTTCCTCAAAGGCTTTCCAGTCGTAGCACGGTCCCGAGAGAAGCGGAATGGCTCCGATGTAGTTCTCAGTTACTGAAAGCAGGAGAAGCGCGTCACCGTATCCGGCTGGGTGGGACGGAAAAACGTCGTTGTGGTCGTTGGCGTAGACCTTCAGTGCCAAGCCGACCTGCTTGATGCAGTAGCGATGGCCATAGACCGATTCGTTAAAGATGAGCGGCTTGAACCCAACGGCCATGAAAGCCTTCGGGAGGAAGAAGAAAGAAAGCAGAGAGACAACAGCGATGCCAGATACCCAACGCCCCCACTTTCGCTTCTTGCGCGCGGTCGGTGTATCGGGCATTGGGGCTTGGTCATTCACTGGTCATCGCGTCATCGGGCCTTGGGCATTCGACACAGCTACTTGCCCAAATGCTTCAGCAGCGTGTTCAGGTTGCGCCGCAGGCCTTCCTCGTAGGCGGTGGGCTTGAGCGGGCCGGTTTCGAGGGTGTCGAGTTCGGCGACGGGGACTTTGGTGTCGCGGGAGATGCGCTCGGCGAGGGAGGCGCGGAACTGGGGCTCGGTGAAGATGGCCTTC
>CAIPBN010000937.1 GCA_903863315.1 uncultured Verrucomicrobiota bacterium
CCAATCTCTCTGGATGCAAGCTTTTCGCCGGGCTTCCGTCTGGCGTCGTGCCGCGATGGTCGGACTTCCGATAGGTTTATTGCAGGCCGTCATCAATCAGGGCGACGTGTGGCTGCGCCACGAGCAGACAGCCGGCACCGTGGTCAAAACGCTCGTCTCCCCGCTGGTGACGTTCTCCGTGGCCCTCATCTCCGCCGCCGGTGTGTGGGTGGAGCAGCAGCGGCGGTCACTCGCAGAATCCCAAACCTCGAAGTCATGAACTCCGCTGCCAGCCGCCGCGCACTTTGGGCCCAAGCCTTCCGCCAGCGGTCGGTCTGGATGCGCGCGCTCCGGTTGGGCCTGTCCGTCGGCTTTTTGCAGGCGGTGGTCAATCAGGGCGACCATTGGATGAGCGGCACCGCGGACGGGACGGTTCTGCTCAAGAGCATCGTCTCCCCCCTGATTGGCTTCGCGCTCGTGCTGGTGTCCGCCGCCGAGACCTGGGTGCAGCGCGGCGAAGAGCAGCTTCAGTCCTGACTAATTCACAACTGACGAATCTCCAACCATGAAAGCATTCAAATTCGACTGGTTCATCCTCCCGCTCATCGGCATCGCCGTGGTGCTGCTGATGTGGCAAATCTCCAGCAAGACGTGGGCGAAGGAACTGCCCACGCCGCACAAGACCTGGGAGGCCAGCAAGGACTACGTGCTCAAGCCGTTCGAGAAGCGGGGCGAGATGGACCAGGGCATCCTGCGCTTCACCTGGTATTCGCTCATCCTCGTTGCCAAGGGCTACGCCATCGCGCTCATCATCGGCACACCGATTGGTTTCTGCCTCGGCCTGTCGAAGGCGTTCACCAAGACCTTTGACCCCATCATCCAAGTTTTGCGCCCCGTCTCGCCGCTGGCCTGGCTGCCGCTGGGGTTGGTGTTGTTCCTCGGCGCGGGCAAGCAGGCCAGCGAGTTGGGCGCGCTCTTTACCATCGCGATTTGCGCGATGTGGCCCACGGTGCTGAACACCGCCGTCGGGGTGCGCGCCATCCCGCAGGATTATCTCAATGTCGCCAAGGTGCTGAAACTCTCGCGCTGGAAGACGCTCACCAAGGTGATGATTCCGGCCACGATGCCCTACATGTTCACCGGCTTCCGCCTCAGCCTCGGCATCGCGTGGCTGGTCATCGTCGCCGCCGAGATGCTCACGGGCCGGCCCGGCGTGGGCGGTTTCCTCTGGCAGGAATACAACGCGTTGCTCTACGAGCACATCATCCTGTGCATCATCACGATTGGCGTCGTGGGCTTCGTCCTCGACCGGTTGATGAGCCTCGTGGAGTCGCGCTTCAAGACCGCCTGAACCCATGAAAAAGGACAAACCCTCCCCTCTCGCACCGCGCACCACGCGCACTTTTGCGAAGAAATCTGCCACCGCGCTCAGCCAGGTTATGCGGGTGCTAAAAAAGCCGCTCGCCGCCGGGAAGCCCGCTGCGCCCAAGCTGGCCCCGGTGGCGCTCAAGCTGCGTGCGCCCGCCGCCAAGCAGGTCTTCGTCGCCGGGTCGTTCAACGGCTGGCAAGTCGGTGCGACGCCGCTGCGCTTGGCCAAGGGTGGGGAGTGGCAGGGGCAGTTGAAGCTCACGCCGGGCCGCTACGAATACCTCTTCATCGTGGACGGCACCTGGCTGCCCGACCCCGCCGCGCCCGAGGCCGCGCCGAACCCGTTCGGTGGCTGGAACTCCGTTTTGTCGGTGAACTGAATCGGAACATGAAATTGCAACCGCTTCACGCAAAGGCACAGAGTGAGCTAAGGAGGAACGGGATTTCTTCCCGCATATCGGACACGCAATCCCCCGTCCGCTTCCCACATCACTGCGCGCTTGGCGGCCTTTGCGTGAAGCCCCTTTCCTGACATGCCCTATCTCGAACTCAAATCAGTCTCCAAAGGCTACGGCTCGAACGGCTCCCGCACCGAGGTGCTGCGCGACGTGAACCTGTCCATTGAGCAGGGTGAGTTCGTGGCCATCGTGGGCTACTCCGGTGCCGGCAAGACGACGCTCATGTCCATTCTGGCCGGTTTGATCCGGCCCGACACCGGGAGTGTCACGCTCGAAGGCCGCGAGATGAGCGGGCCGGGGCCGGACCGCGGGCTGGTGTTCCAGAATTACTCGCTGCTGCCGTGGCTCACCGTGGCCGAAAACGTGCGGCTCGCGGTCGATCAGGTCTTCCCGGAAAAAACCGAGGCCGGGCGTGCCGCGCACGCCACCGAGTTCATTGAGATGGTCAACCTCGCCCCTGCCCGTGACAAACGCCCGCACGAGCTGTCCGGTGGCATGCGCCAGCGCGTGAGCGTGGCCCGCACGCTGGCAATGAACCCGAAGGTGCTTTTGCTCGATGAGCCGCTGAGCGCACTCGATGCACTGACCCGCGCGAATTTGCAGGACGAAATCGCCCGCATCCGCGCCCAGCAAAAGCAGACAGTCGTGCTCATCACCAACGACCCGGACGAGGCCATCCTGCTGGCGGATCGCGTGGTGCCGCTCACGGCCGGGCCGAACGCGACGCTGGGCGAGTCCTTCATCGTGGACCTGCCACATCCGCGCGACCGCAAGGCGCTCAATCACAGCCCGCGCTTTCGCGAGCTTCGGCGCGACATTTCCGAGTATCTCCTGCGCTCCCGCCAGGATCGCCACGCGACCGTCACGCGTAAGCTCATCCTGCCGGACATTGATCCCGAGGATTTGAGCGTCCCGCGCAACATGCTGGGCCGCACGCGCCCGTTGCGCTCGTCCGAAGCCCGGGAAGCCACCGTCGAAGTTTCCTCCTGACATGAGCCACCACGTCGATTTATCCCAACTCTCGAAAGTTTACTCCACGCCCAAGGGGCCGGCGGTGATCGTGAAGGACTTCAACCTGCGCATCGCCAAGGGGGAGTTCGTCACCCTCATCGGCCACTCCGGCTGCGGCAAGTCCACCGTGCTCTCCATGCTGGCCGGGCTCAACGAGATCACCGAGGGCGTCATCATCCTCGCCGGCAAGGAGCTGGTGGGGGCCGGTCCGGATCGTGGGGTCGTGTTTCAGTCCCCGTCCTTGCTCCCGTGGTATACGGCCTTCGAGAACGTGATGCTGGGGGTGGAGCAGGTGTTCTTCACCGCCAGCGCCGAGGAGCGCCGGGAGATTGTGGAGTATTACCTCACCGTGGTGGGCCTGGGTGACTCCATGCACAAGCGGCCCGCCGAGCTTTCCCAAGGCATGCGGCAACGCGTCGGTATCGCCCGCGCCTTCGCGCTCAAGCCCAAGATGCTCCTGCTTGACGAGCCGTTCGGCATGCTCGATTCGCTCACGCGCTACGAGTTGCAGGGCGTCCTGCTCAAGCTCTGGCGCGAGAACCGCATCACCACCCTCATGGTCACGCACGACGTGGACGAGGCGCTCTACCTCAGCGACCGCGTGGTCTGCATGACGGACGGTCCCGAGGCCGAGGTCGGTGACATCATCCCCGTGGCCTTCCCGCGCCCGCGCGAGCGCCAGGCCGTGATGGATCACCCCGATTATTATCCGCTGCGCGAACGCCTCATCGAGTTTCTCGAGGTTCACGCGCACAAGAAGAAGCCCGCCGCCCCGGTCACGCCGGCGGCTCCCGCCGCTCCGGTTGCTCCGCTGGTGGAGGCGGCCCCGGCTCCCTCGCCCCGCAACGACGCCATGCTCGTAACCGCCTGACCTGACTATGACCAAGCCACAAATGGTCGAGACCATTCTCGCCGCGAAGCGGGCGAAGAAGAAAACCTGGGCCGCCATCGCCAAGGCCGCCGGCCTGTCGGAGGTTTACGTGACCTCCGCGTGCCTGGGTGAGAATGCCCTCGGCCCGGTGGAAGCAAGGAAAGTCGCGAAGTTCCTCGGCCTCGGTTCCGGCATTGCCGCCGCGCTGACGGAGTTCGCCAACAAGGGTGAGACCGCGCCGACCGTGCCCAAGGAACCGCTCCAGTATCGCTTCCAGGAAATCATCTACGTCTATGGCCGCACAATGAAGGAACTCATCGAGGAGAAGTTCGGCGCGGGCATCATGAGTGCCATTGACTTCACCATGGACATTGAGCGCGTGCCCGACCCGAAGGGCGACCGCGTGAAGCTCACGTTGAACGGCAAATTTCTTCCCTATAAAAGCTGGTGATACTTTCGGGCGCATTTCAGCCCGTATTCCGCAACCCCAATAGAATCGGATAATTGAAGGCATGAACCCAACCCAGAAAAACCTTGCCGTCGGTGCGCTGCTGCTCGCCGCCACCCCTGCCCTCCACGCGCAATACACGCCGCCCCCACCCATGCAGCCTTTTCCCGGCTACTTGAACCAGGAACTGCGTGCGAAGGATCCCTACTGGTCCAACTGGGACTTCGGCGGCCAGTTCCGCAGCCGCTACGAGGTGCGTGACAACGCGCTGGTGGCCCCGCCGTTCCATGACTTCAAGGCGGTCAGCGCCGGCGTGATCAACGGCCACGGCAATGACAATTCCTTCCTCGCCAACAAGCTGCTGCTCCGCGCCGGCTACACCGACAAGTGGTGGAACGCGATGATCGTGGGCCGCAGCAGCTTTGTCTCGGGTGACAATCGTGGTGCCGCCCCTAACATCAACGCCGGCTCCAGCCCGGATTCCGACGGTCCGGCCGAGTTGCATCAGGCCAACTTCACCATCGGCAACCACAAGGAGTTCCCGGTGTCAGTCAAGGTGGGCCGGCAGGAGCTGAGCTACGGTGACGAACGGCTGGTGGGCGCGTTTGCCTGGAACAACATCGGCCGTGTCTTCGACGGGGTGAAGGTCCGCTGGCAGCACGAGGCCTTTGTCGCGGAGGCGTTTGGCACCCGTCTGGTGGTGCCGGATGACAACGGCTTCAACATGCCGAGCGACTACGAGTCATTCTCCGGCGTGCACCTCACCACCAAGCTGGTGCCCAAGCACACGGCCGAGCTGTATTTCTTCTCGCGCAACATCGGGCGCGCCAACCCCCGGCAGTTCGGCGGTGTGGCGGCGGTCGCCGGCAGTTCCTTCTCGCCCGCACCCTTCAACTTCTCCGGTCGCGACGTTTACACCGTCGGCACGCGCTGGAAGTCCAATCCCGGTGACTTCGGCAACTGGGACTACAGCGCGGAATACAACTTCCAGTTCGGCAACTACATCAACGATCGGCCCGATGCCGGCGTGGCGCAAACCGTCGGTGCGGGCACGCAGGCCGGTAATCCTGCCAATGGTTCGGCCACTGCGCCCCGGCTTGAGCACCTGGCGATGGCCTTCCATTCCATGGTGGGCTACACGTTCGCGGATGTTTATGCCACGCCCCGGGTCGCCTTGGAATACAACTACGCCTCGGGTGACTCGAACCCGACCGATGGCAACCACGGGACGTTCGACAACCTCTATCCCACGAACCACAAGTTCTACGGCTATGGGGATTATGTTTCCTGGCAGAACCTGCACAACCTGCGCCTGAGCCTCAGCGCCAAGCCCACCCCGCGCTGGAGCGTTGCCGTGGAAGGCCACTTGTTCTGGCTCGCGGACACCTCGGACGTTTACTACAACGTCGCCGGTATTCCCCGCGCCGGTATTCCCGGATCACTGGTCACACCCAACGTCGGTGCCGGCTATCGCGGCGTCCCTGGCTTCAGCAGCTCACTTGGAGCGGAAGTCAACGTGGTCAGCGGCTTTGCCTTGAACAAGGCGACCATGCTCGAGGCTGGCTACTCGCACTACTTCGTCGGCAAGTATCAGGAGCAGTCGCTCCAGAACATCGGCGGAGCGAAGGATGCCGACTGGTTCTACGTTCAGGCGGTGGTGAACTTCTAACTGATCCAAATTGTCCCTCATGCGCGGGCCGCCTTGGCCCGCGCTTTTTTGTTCAAACTGGCCATTAACCTGCAACTCCAAGCTCAGGACGTAACCAGCCGCCCACATCACCAAGGCCCCACGCGGTCACTGCGCCATGCACCGCCGGGTATGAACGTGTCGTCTGCCGGCTCACGCATCCCAGAGACCGCGCTGGGTGCAGTCGGTGCCCAACTGCATTCATGGCAGGGGTGAGAAATTTTCAAGCACCCTGCGTGGCAACCCCTGCTAGTTGGCACTCAAATTGCACGTTAAATGCAGGTATGCCGGTGCTCCACCACGCCGATCCCGGGAATGCCGCCAGTTCCGCTGGCGCGCAAACGCTCGTGGACGCGTTGCTCGACGAGCAGCGGCGGCTCACCGCGGTGGAAGCCTTCGCGCGCGCGCATGAGCGGCACGAGATTGTCGAGCCGCACTATCGCAAGCTGCTCCCCGCATCCGCTCCGCGTCCTGGCGAGCAGTATGCCTTCGAGGTGGACCTGGACAAATGCTCCGGTTGCCAGGCCTGTGTCACCGCCTGCCACTCGCTCAACGGCCTCGATGACGGCGAGGCCTGGCGCGAAGTCGGCGCTCTGTTCGGTGAAGCCCTTGTTCCCGCTGTTAGCAGCCTCTTCACTTCGGCTTCTGCCGGATTCACGAGCAACCGCGTTGTTCCGCTCCAGCAAATTGTCACCACCGCCTGCCACCACTGTGTTGAGCCAGGCTGCCTCGAAGGCTGCCCCGTGCTCGCCTACGACAAAGACCCCGTCACCGGCATCGTCCGCCACCTCGACGACCAGTGCATCGGGTGCAGCTACTGCATCCTGAAATGCCCTTACGACGTGCCGAAGTATTCGGCGACGCGCGGCATCGTGCGCAAGTGCGACATGTGCCACGGCCGCCTCGCTGTCGGCGAAGCCCCTGCGTGCGTGCAGGCCTGTCCGAACGAGGCGATTCGCATTTCTGTCGTTGACCAAGCTGGCGTCCGATCCGACCTCGGCGGGAGACGACGTGAGGAGTCTCCTACGGGCGAGTGGCTTCCCGACTCCCCGTCGCCTAGCATCACGCTCCCGACCACTCGCTACGTCACTAAGAAACCCACCGCCGACCTCCGCGCCGCTGACCACAGCCTGCCGAAGCCGCAGCACCCGCACTGGCCGCTCATCCTCATGCTCGTGCTCACGCAAGCCGGCATTGGCGGCTTGCTGGCCGCGCGGTTCGTCGGCATTAAATCGATCCCGCTTGAACTCGCCTCGCTCTCGCTCTTCTTTGCCGGACTCACGGCCAGCGTGTTCCACCTCGGCCAGCCGCTGAAAGCCTGGCGCGTCTGGCTCGGCTGGCGCACGAGCTGGTTGAGCCGCGAAGCGATGGCCCTGAACGCCTTCGCCGGAGCCGCTGTCACGGGCGTCGCCGCGCACTGGCTCCCACTACTCACTAATCACTACTCACTACTCACTACCCCCGTCCTC
>CAIPBN010000938.1 GCA_903863315.1 uncultured Verrucomicrobiota bacterium
ACCTTCGGAAGTAGAGGTCGAAGCGGATGGGGCACACATCCGAGATGCTCAGGCAGTAGCAGACCAGCGAGTCGGCCGCGCTGCCCCGGGTGATCCACTCGATGCCGCGCCGCCGGCACGCCTGCAAAATGTCCCAGACGACCAGGAAGTATTCCTCGTAGCCCACGTCGGCGATGATGCACAGCTCCTCCTCGGCCTGCGCCTTGTGCAGCCCGTGTCGTTCTCCGTAACGCCGTCGTAGCCCCTCATGCACCAACCGGTGCAAGAACTCGTGCGGCAGGGAACCATCCGGCGTGCGGAACGCCGGGAACTGCGGCTTGGCTGGCTCCACTGTGAACGCGCACCGCTCCGCCAGTTCCAGCGAATGCCGGAACAGCTCCGGGCTGAACCACTGTGCCAGTTCCCGGCCCGTGTGGAAATGGAACTGCCCGCCCATGCGCTTCTCCGGGTGCGCCTGCTTCAGCAGCGTTAACGTGCGGATGCTCTGCACCACATCGAACTTCCAGCGGTCGGCGGGAACCGCGTGGTGGACCGGCAGAAGCGGCACGCAGGGGAACGCGGAGCGCACGGGCCACGTCGGGTCGGTGATGGCGCGGTAGAAGCGGTCAGGGAACTGCGCTGCGAAAGGTTCATAGGCGCTGACCGCGAGCAGGCCGTCGGTCAAACCCTCCAGCCGCCTCACCGGCTGCGATAACAGACGGCAAAGATTCGCGTAGCCGGTGTGATTTTGCACGTAGAGCCAGAGCGGCTGACCCGCCACCGTCAGCTCCGCCCCGACGATGGGTTGGATACCCGCCTGCTTCGCCAGCGCACAGAACTCGACCGCGCCATGCAGGTTCGGGTCGGTGAGCGCAACTGCTGGGAGCCCGCGTTCCTTCGCCAGCGCCACCACGGCCTCCGGCGACAACGTCGAGTCGAGGAACGAGTAGTGGCTGTGGACGTGTAGCGGCACGCACGTCGCTGGCTTGCGGATGACCACGCGCACCGCGACGGCCGGGATCACAGGTTCCGCTCGCCGGCCGCCCTTCAGCAGCAGGTCATGTCCGCGCAGGATGACGCCGTGGCCCTTGCGACGGCGCAGGTCGTCCACGGCAGCGGCCAGCCGGCGTTGGGCCTCGTGCTTCCCGGTGGGTCCATCCAGCGCCAGTTCCCCGCTGAAGAGTCCGTCATGCACGTTGGACAGTTTCAACGACACCATCCGCAGGCTCACCCGCCGCCGCCAGGCCTGCCGCAGCAGCGTGTGCAGCCGGCTGTAGAGGTCGGTTTCCAGGTTGGTCGGCTCCGTGAGGCTGGTCCCGCACTGGTCCTCCGCCATGTCGTTGTAGCGCACCTTCACGGTGAGCGTGCGGATGGTGTGATCCTCCTCTCGCAGGCTGGTGCAGAGGGTGTCCGCCATGCGGCGCAGCGTGGCCTGCGCAAAGTCCTCGTCGGTGACATCGGCGGCGAACGTCTCCTGCTGGCTGTAGGACTTGGCTGGGGCACGCTCTGGGACAACGGGCCGTTCATCAATGCCCCGGGCGAACTGCCGCAGCAGTTGAGCCTGCC
>CAIPBN010000939.1 GCA_903863315.1 uncultured Verrucomicrobiota bacterium
GCCGACGGCGTTTACCACCAGCTCGCGCCCAAGCGTGGCGGCAAGCCAGTGCGCAGCCAGTTGGAGTTCATCCAGCACGCCACGGTGGAGCCCGCACCCCGACGCCGGACCAGCCGGGAGAAGGCGCGTGGTCCGGCCATGAAGCTCCGTGCCCGTCCCACAGCCTAGGGGGACAGAGCCCCCGGTCGTCACCCTGCTACTTCACCAGCTCCAGCGCGAAGAGCTGTTTCTTGTCGCGCTGATAGAGCTTGCCGTCGGCGATGGCGGGATGGCTCCAGGTGTTGCCACAGACTTGCAGGCGGCTCAGCTCCTCGAACTTCTCCGGGCTGGCCTTGAGCAGCAGCATCGTGCCGGTCATGTCCTGCACCAGCAGCTTGTCCCCGGCGGCGATGATGGCCGCGTAATCGCCGAAGCCAGGCTGGCTCCACTTCAATTCGCCCGTCTTGAAATCCGCGCAGATGAACTCGGTCTTGTTGCCACCGGTGCCAAGGCCGTAGAGATGGCCGTTGACGAGCACGGGCGTGGCGAGGGTGATCTTGATTTTGTCGTTCTTCCACGCGGGCTCGGCCTTGAAACCGCCGGAGTCCTTGGTGATGGCAAACTTGGTGAGCCCCACGGAGGAGGAGGAGATGGTGACGGAGTCGTCCACGATGAGGGGCGTGAGGACATGGCGCTTGGCCCCGGTCTTCACCGGTGTCTGCCAGAGGATTTTGCCGTTCGCCACCTCCACGCCCATGAGGGAATCGCCCGTGAGATGGACGACCTGCCGGGTGCCCGCGAGCGTGCCCACCATGAGCGAGGAATAGGCGGTGTTCTCCTTGCCCGCCGTCCAGAGCACCTTGCCGGACTTTTTGTCGAAGGCGACGAGCGTGCCCTTTGTGGGGCTGCCGACGGGGACGAAGATACGGTCGCCGTCAATCACGGGTGAGCCGTTGTTGCCGTGGCGGCGGGAGGCGGTTTCCTTGGCCTCGGGCACGTTGCTCGAGTTGCCGAAGAAGGGCGCGGCCCAATCCTTGTCGAAGCTCGTCTGCCAGAGGATTTTTCCATCGGCCAGCGCGAGGCAGCGGAACTCGCCCTTGCAGGTCTGGGTATAGACGCGGTCGCCGTCCAGCAGCGGCGTGCAGCGCGGGCCGGTGCCGTAGGCATTTGAGAAGGCCTCGGACTCGCCGACGGGCGTCTGCCACAACTCCTTGCCGGTTTTGAGGTCCACGCAGTGCGCGACTTCCTTGCCGGTCTGCTCATCAAGGTAAATCAACTTGCCGTCGGCCACGATTGGCGACGCCTGGCCGCTGCCTACCGGGATGCTCCAGAGGGGTTTGGCCTCCTTGGGCAGCGCGGCGATGCTCGCGGACAGATGGCCGTCGCGGTTGGGGCCGCGCCACTGCGCCCAGTCGGCGGCGTGGGCGTGGGCGGCGAGAACGAGGGCGGCGGAACAGAACGTGAATTTCATGTGTCGGCGGACTTTGACGAGCCGGCCGGGGCTGGCAATCAAGTTCAGCCGGTGGCTGCGATGCCAGTCCTGCCTCGAAAGCGCGGCCACGGACCTGCGCCGTGAACTGCACCCGCGCCACTTGCCGCTTGTCCCGCGCGCGCTTTTCGCGTTTAACCGCCGCGTGCAAGACTGGCTCGCGGCAATCCTTCTCGGTGTCATCGAGGGGATCACTGAGTTTCTCCCCATCTCGTCCACCGGCCACCTGCTGCTGGCCGAGCACTGGCTCAAGCTGCCCGAGACCAGTTTTTTGCGCTCGGACATCTTCAACGTGGGCATCCAATCCGGCGCGGTGCTGGCGGTCATCGCGGTGTTCTCCAGCCGCGTGAAGGAGTTCGCCACCCGCTTCACCGAACCTGCCACGCGGGAATACCTGCTCAAGCTCGGGGCCGCCTTCCTGCTCACGGCCGTCGGTGGTCTGCTGCTGAAGAAGGCCGGGCTCAAGCTGCCGAAGGACGTGGCCCCGGTGGCCTGGGCCACGCTGGCCGGCGGCGTGCTCTTCATCGGGCTGGAACACTGGTTGCGCGGCAAACCGGCGGCGATGGAGATCACCTGGACCGTCGCGCTCGCCATCGGCGTGGGCCAGCTTCTGGCGGCGGTGTTTCCCGGGGCGTCGCGTTCCGGCACCACAATCTTGGCGGCCATGGCACTGGGCCTGGGCCGGCCGGCGGCCACGGAGTTTTCCTTCCTGCTTGGCGTGCCCACACTGCTCGCCGCCGGCGCCTACGAAACGATGAAGGCGTTGAAAGTCTCGCCGGCGGTGCCCGTGGACTGGGTGGCGCTGGGCTTGGGCACGCTGGTCTCGGCCATCACGGCCTTCATCGCCGTGCACTGGCTGCTGCGCTTCATTCAAACGCACACCTTCGTGGTCTTCGGCTGGTATCGCGTCGCGCTGGGCGGGGCGATTCTGCTCTGGGGCCGGTGAGGAAAGCGGCCCGCCCAGGCGCGTTTGCCTTCGGCCGGTTGGCGGCCATATTCCGCGCCGCATGAGTGTTACCGCTTCCATTGTCTGGCTGCGCCTGGATTTGCGTCTGGCGGATCAACCTGCCTGGCAAGCTGCCGTGAAACGGGGCGGTCCCGTGATTCCGGTGTTCATCCACGCGCCGGAGGAGGAAGGCCCGTGGTCCCCGGGTGGGGCCAGTCGTTGGTGGCTGCATCAGTCCCTGACTTCGCTCGCCGCAGACCTCGCCCGGCTCGGCTCCCGGTTGGTGTTGCGGCGGGGGAGCAGCATTCACGAACTGAGCGCCCTCGCGGCGGAAACCGGGGCCGGAGCCGTGTTTTGGAACCGCCGTTACGAGCCGCTCATCACCGCCCGCGACACGGAGATCAAGCAGCGATTGCAGGCCAGCGGACTCATTGCTGAAAGCTGCAACGGCGCGCTGCTGTTCGAACCATGGACGATTCAGAACAAAAGCGGCCATCCGTTTCAGGTCTTCACACCGTTCTGGAAAACCTGCGTCGCCAAGGACGTGCCGACTCCGTTGCCCGCGCCGCGTTCCTTGCCGGCACCAGCCAAGTGGCCGCAGTCCCTTTCA
>CAIPBN010000940.1 GCA_903863315.1 uncultured Verrucomicrobiota bacterium
ATGGCGATGACCACCAGCAACTCAATCAGCGTGAACCCGGCCGCTGAGTCTTTGCGAGCTACCGGGCGAAGAGGGGCTTTCATGATGAGCGATAGGCGACGAGCCAAGCGTGGATGCCGACGCCTTGATCAGCAGCACTATTCAGCCGGGCGCGTGCGGCTTGATTATCTGAAATGTCGTGGGCGGCACCAAAGCGCGGTTTTCCTGAGCGCCGCGCGGAAATGGAGTTTGACTTTGCCAGTGGCAAAGGGCAATCGGGGTCCGTTCGGGCTGCGCATCCACCAAATGAACGACAAGAAAAACACCCTGCTCGCCGTTGGCGCGGTGGGCGCCATCCTAGGCTCGCTCGCCTTCCTCTACTTCACCCAGTTCCGCCATCCCACGCTGAGCCTTAAACCATTGGAAAGCCTGGGCTACGTGTCCGCTGAGGAAACCGCCAAACTGCTGAACCAGCAGGGCTCCGTGGTGTTGGTCTGCGAATCCGAGGAAGGCACGCGCAGCCCCAACAGCGAGGCGCAAGTGAAGGGGTTCAATGCTGCCCTGGCCAAGCTGCCCGGCGTGACGCTCAAAACTACTCAGGATCTCAAACGCTCCATGGACGGCGATCCCCGCCAATGGCCGGCTGGCCACGCCGAGCAACTCGCCAAGCTCGGTGCCGGAGCGGGCGCGGTGGTGTTCATTGGCGGCATGCCGCAGGAATTTACCAAGGCCGACCTCGCGGCATTGCAGGGCAGCAAGTGCAAGTTTGTCGTCGTCACCGCGCAAGCCCCCAGCCTCAAGCCCTTGTTGCAACAGGGCATCATCCATCTCGCCATCGTGAACCGGCTCAAACCCCAGCCGGCCCCCAGCCGCACCGAAACTCCCCGCCAGTGGTTTGACCGGGTTTATCTCGTGGCGAAACCCGACGCGCTCGGGGAGCTGCCCTGAAGCCCCCCCCGCATCCGTTCCAGCGCCGGAGACCGGCGCTCAGACTGAGTTCTCGGATCGTTGCCCGGAAAGCTTTGCGCTTGGAGTGCTGCCGCCTGCGGAATAACCTTGCTGCACGTTATGACTGATTCGCGTTTTGCCAAGCTTGCTGACCTGCTCATCAACTACTCCACCGACATGCAGAAGGGGGAAAACATCCTCCTGGACATGATCGACGTGCCGGATGAGTTCACCGTCGAGCTGATGCGCGCGGCGCGGAAGGCCGGGGCGACGCCCATCGTCGAGGTGCGCCACAGCCGCATCACGCGCGAAGTGCTCAAGGACACCAACGAGAAGCACGCCAAGCTCATCCATGACATCGAGCTGCGCCGCATGAAGAACATGGCCGCCTACATCGCCATCCGCGGCGCGCACAACGCCACCGAGTCCGCCGACGTGCCGACCGACAAGCTGGCGCTCTACTCGAAGATTCTCCGCCCCGTGCAGAACTACCGCGTGAACAAAACCAAGTGGTGCGTCCTGCGCTGGCCCACGCCCAGCATGGCGCAGTCCGCGAACATGAGCACGGAGGCCTTCGAGAACTTCTACTTCGATGTCTGCACGATGGATTACCGCAAGATGGGGAAGGCGATGATTCCGCTGGAGAAGCGGATGGCCAATGCCGACCGCGTCCGCATCACCGGCCCCGGCACGGACCTAACTTTCAGCATCAAGGGCATCGGCGCACGCAAGTGCGGTGGCCTCCGCAACATCCCCGACGGCGAGTGCTTCTCCTGCCCGGTCAAGACCAGTGTCAACGGCGTCATACAATACAACACCCCCACTATCTACAGCGGCACGAAGTTCGAGAACATCCGGCTCGAGTTCAAGGACGGCAAGGTGATCAAGGCCAACGGGTCCAACGAGAAGCGCCTCAACGAGATCCTCGACACCGACGCTGGCGCGCGCTACGTGGGCGAATTCGCCCTGGGCTTCAACCCCTTCATCCAGTCGCCCATGTGCGACATCCTCTTCGACGAGAAGATCGCCGGCTCGCTGCACTTCACACCCGGCCAAGCCTATGAGGACTGCGACAACGGCAACCGCTCCGCCGTCCACTGGGACATGGTGCTCATCCAGCGCAAGGAATGGGGCGGCGGCGAGGTGTGGTTCGACGACGAGCTGATCCGCAAGGACGGACTGTTCCTGCCGAAGGATTTGCAGGGGCTGAACCCGGATCAACTGCGCTGATCAACGCCATGCCTGCTGATTCCTCCTTGGTTCGCCCGGATGCGGAGTTCGCCTCGCGCGGCGAGAGCGTGCTGCTCGTGGACGACCACCCGCTCATACTGGAGGCGGTCAGCGAAATGCTGCGCCGCTACCGCTACACCGTCTTCACGGCGCCGGACGCCATGAAGGCCGTGGCCCTCTGGCACAAGCACCGCAACGACCTCCGCGCGATCATTTCCGATTATCATCTGGGCAAGGGCCGCACCGGCATCTCCCTGCTGCGCGAGATCAGCGTCGCGCAGCCCAGCCTGCTGCTGGTCCTCACCAGTGCGAGCGTGACGCCGGATGTGATGGCTGAAGTGGGACGCACCTCGACCATCCAGTGCCTGCCCAAGCCCTACCACTACGTGCAGTTGCTCAAGCTCCTCCGCACCGGGCTGGATGCCAGTCCGGTGCGCCGGCTGGAAACCATGCGCCGGAAAGTGGATTCCACCCTGCCCGATCCCCCGAGCTTTCGGATGGAGACCTAACTGGTCTCGCGCGGTCGCCACGTAGCGCCGGCCTCCGGCCGGCCGTGCCGCAAGCGTCCCCGCTTGCCCAGCGGGTCGAGACCCGGGGCGATGTCAGGATCCGCCCGTTTCGCGTTTCAAGTTGATTAGAGACTCGTGACCTGCTGGCCCGCGCCAGCAGGGCGAGGTCTCCTCACCGCGCCGCCTCGGTTGCATCCGAATGCCCAACCGGCAGGCTCGGGACAGACGCACCCTACCCCGCCGCCATTGGGATTGAACTCCCTCCCCTGCCCCGCCGTCCGACTCTCCCGTATGTTTTCCCGTATCTGCTCGTTTGGTTTGCTGTTCTGCTCGTTGCTGTCCCTCCGCGCCGCTGATGCGCCGCTGGACCTCGGTCCCGTGCGCGAGGAGCATGTGATGATTCCCATGCGCGACGGCCAGCGGCTCTCGGCGTGGCTCTACTTCCCGCCCGGCAAGGGGCCTTGGCCCGCCATCTTCGAGCAGCGCTATGCGGACATCCGGGGCGTGGGCTCGCGGAAGGCAGCAGCGAAGTTTGCCGAGGGCGGCTTCGTCATCGCGCTGGTCAACTACCGGGGCGCGGGACTCTCCGAAGGCCAGTGGCGCGGCTACCGCGCGCTCGCCTGGGGCGAACTCAAGGACGGCTACGATGTCTGCGAGTGGCTCGCGACGCAGCCGTGGAGCACCGGCAAGATTGGCACCTACGGCGGCTCGCAGGCGGGCTACGCGCAGAATTTCCTCGCCATTACCCAGCCGCCGCATCTGGTCGCGCAATACATGACGGACACAGGCTTGAGCCTTTACCAGGAGGGCTACCGCATCGGCGGCGTCACGCGGCCCGAGCGCTTCAAGGCGATGGGCAAGATCGCGCGCAACCCGGCGGACAACATCGCGTGGCTTGAAGAGACGTTCCGCCATCCGCACTACGACGCCTACTGGCGCGACGAGGATTGCTCGCTGCACTTCCCGAAGATGAACGTGCCCTGCTTCACCATCGGGAGCTGGTATGACTTCATGTGCCAGGGCTCGGTGATGAGCTTCATCGGCCGGCAGCATCAGGCGGGGCCGAACTCGCGCGGGCAGCAGCAGCTCATCATCGGCCCGTGGCTCCACGGCGGCTACCCGAAGTCGAACAAGATCGCGGAGATGACCTACCCGACGAACGCCTTCTTCGACGTGTATGCCCACATGACGACATGGTTCAACCACCACCTCAAGGGCACGAACAACGGCGTGATGCAGGACCCGACCGTGAAGTATTACGTCATGGGCGCGACCGGCGAGACCAACGCGCCGGGCAACGTCTGGCGCACCGCGCTGGACTGGCCGCCACACGCGACACCGCAAAGTTTTTACCTCAACGAGAATGGCCGCCTCTCCACGGCCTCGCCCACCGCCGCGAAGTCCGCCACCAGCTACGTCAGCGACCCGTTCCATCCGATGAGCATTCCCGGCACGGGCTTCCCCGGCGCGAAGGACGCGCGGCCGTTCGAAACGCAGGCGGAGGTCCGCACGTTCACCACCGAACCGCTCGCCGAGCCGGTCGAGTGGACGGGCCTCGTGAAGGTCGAGCTATGGGTGAGCAGCACCGCGCGCGACACGGACTTCCTCGTGCGGGTCAGTGACGTGTATCCCGATGGGCGCTCCATGCTGCTCATGGATTACCCGCGTCGCGCCCGCTATCGCGAGGGCTTCGACCACGAGAAGCTGCTCAAGCCCGGCGAGCCGGCGAAGCTCGCGTTCGACGTGGGCTGGACGAGCATCATCTTCAACCAAGGCCACCGCATCCGCGTGACTGTTGCCAGCACCGGCGCGCCGCTCTACGAGCCGAACCCGCAGACCGGCGGCCCGCAGACCATCGAGTTCCCCAAGGACGCAAAGATCGCCACCAACACCGTCCATCACAGCCGCCTGCTCGCCTCGCGCATCATCGCGCCAACGCCGTCGGCAGACGCGCCGCTCGTGCGGGCGGTCCTGCGGGCACAGGCGGAGGGCAACCCTGTGGCCGTCACTGCGCAGTTGAACCAGATTGCCGACCCGCAGCTCCGTGACCGGGTGCGGAAGGAGCTTCCGGCACTGAAAGAAGCCCTGGCCTTCCGCGCGCAGGCGCAGGCCGTGGACGCCGCCGCGAAGGAAGCCGGCGGGCAAACCGCTTGGAGCACGCCCGCGCCCGGCTGGCTGGTGGACCTGGCGGGTGAGGAAGCCCTTGCGCCCTTCCGCACGCTCGCGTCGCTCAACCTCTACAACGGCAACAACCCGCTCAAGGGCAAGGGCGGCTTGAACCTTGCCATCAACGACGAGTGGCTGTCGCGCGTCGCCGGCTTGACGACGTTGACCAATCTCGACGTGGCCAACTGCGATGTGCGCGGCCCCGGTCTCAAGCACATCGGCACGCTGAAAAATCTGGAGCGCCTGAACTTCACGCTCACCCCGCTCACCGACCCGCACCTCAAGCATCTCGGCGGACTCACGAAACTGCGCATCTTTTCCTTCGCCTCCGCCAAGTGCACCGGTGAAGGCTTCGCGCATCTCGGCGCGTTGCAGGCGGTGGAGAACCTGAACTTCCACTACACGCCCGTGAACGACGCCGGGCTCAAGGAAATCGCGCGCCTGAAGAACCTGGAGCGCCTCGAAATCGTCCACACGCATTTCACCGACGCGGGCGCGCCGCACCTGGCGAAGATGACCTCACTCCGTCGTCTGCAGATCGGCAGTCAGGACGCGACCGGTGCGACCGTGGCAAGCCTGGTGGCCTTGAAGAATCTTCGCGAACTCGATTTGAGCGACAAGCAGGCCTCGACCGAAGGTGCCAAGTGGGCCGGGCTGATCCCAAGCCTGCGCGTGCTGCGCATTTCCGGCGGGGCCATCAAGGACGAGGGATTGCGCCATCTCGCGAATCTGCCCCAGCTCGAAACCCTGCTCATCAACGGCACGCAAATCACCGACGCCGGTCTGGAGTCGCTCGCGAAGGTGAAGACCTTGCGGCACCTGGAGATTCGCGGGAACAAGGTGACCGACGATGCGGTGGCCAAATTGCAGACGGCCATTCCCGGACTGAACGTGGTGCGGTGACTTTCCTCGGGTGCATGAGAGTTGGAAATGGCGCGGTGACGCCTACATATGAGCAACTCAAAAACG
>CAIPBN010000941.1 GCA_903863315.1 uncultured Verrucomicrobiota bacterium
GGGCGTCATGATTTGCAACCATTGCATCAGGCAGCAGGCGAGCAGGATTGGCGGCTCTCCGGGGCGCCAGAGTAAGCTTACTAGGAGTGGAACCGCCAAGATACCAATGAAAGTTAGCGATGGATTCTCGGAGGGAAGTCCCAATAAGGACAGCCCCACAAATACTGGCCATAGCCAGACGGGCAGGACCGCACCGCTGAGTGAATGCGCGCTTCGTGTTCCCATCCCTGATGTTGTCACACTGGCTACAGAGGCTGGCTGACTAGGAACCACAGCTTCCTTCCCCATCGTCACACTGTCATACGGCTGCATGGTTAGCTTTAGATCGAAGCTTGGGAAACTTCTTCTCCAGCGCTCAAAACACGTAAAAAGTCGGCGACGAACCGCTCGCGGCTGAAATGCTCCTGCGCTCGCTTACGGGCCGCCGCGCCCATCTTCTCCCGCAGGTCGGCGCTGCGCAGCAGTTCCCCCAGCCGTTGGGCCAGTTCCTGAGGTCGCTCTGCCTCGACCAGATAGCCGGCCATGCCGTCTTCAATGATCTCCGGCAACCCCCCGCGCCGGGTCGCGACGACCGGAAGTCCGAAGAACGCCGCCTCAATCGCCGTGGTCGGCAAGGGATCCGCCGACCGACTCGGCACCACGCAGATGTCCATCATTGGATAGATTTTAGCCCGGTCACGGACAAAGCCGCGCCATACAAGGCGCGGGGCGATCCCCAAGTCCGCTGCCCGTCGCTTCAAGTGACCGGCAAACTCCCGGTCGTCTGGGCCGAAGATGTGCAACCTAGCCTCCGGATACTGCGCCGCTATGAGCGCAAACGCCTCCACCAAATCCTCGTGCCCCTTCCAAGCGCCTATCTGGCCGACGATGCCAATGTTGACTTCGCTTCCTCGCGCGGGGCGCGCGGGCAACCCCGCCGACGGGTCACTCAGGCCGTTGTGGATGACCTGGATTTTGGCTGCGGGGATTCCGATCCGGCGCAAGGACTCTGCCACCGCTTCTGAGACCCCGATGAAGCAGCGCAGGCGCTTAGCCAGCCAGCCGAACACCCGGACATACTGCGGCTTGTCAGGCACCACCTCGTGCAGCCAGAGCAGATCACGCTCGGGCCGCAACCAAGGCCGCAGCAACAGCAAGTGATGCCAGTTGGTATGAATGATATGCCGGGGATTTTCCTCATGCAGAAACCGCCGGTAGTCCCGCACCAACCCGGGCCAGTGGCACAACTGATCGGCGGTCATCCGCAGACAATCCAAGCTCAAGGTGGCAGAGATGAAGCCCAGCCGCATGCGGCGAAACGGGAAACCCAGCGCCTCCAGCCGCACACTAAAATCCCCGTCGCCCCACAGGCTAGTGACATAGTTTACCGAACGGCCTCGCGAGCGCAGCCCTTCGCCTAGTTCCAGCGCCATGATCTCCTTACCGGAGACGATGCCTGCACCGCACACAATGGCAGTTTGCATCAAGGTCACACGGGGGATTGGACCGGGCACTTGTGCCCAAAGAACGAGCAGTGCCGGCCAAACGGGAAGGCCAACCGCCTCGCCACTGGATGCTTAAACTGGTCGGTGCAAAGCTTCGCTGGGTTCACCCGTGGCAGCAGCAGCCACTGGTGGTGACTGCTCTCCATCTTTGCCACCACCAACCCCGCCGCCTGCAGATAACTGTGCACCATCCAGAACAGGAAAAAATTCTCCCGCGGTTGCACCCCGGACCCGGAGTTGAACGGCACGCGCCGCAGCCAGCTCATCAGCCAGCCCAGCAGCATGCCGTTGAGGTAGTTTTCCGTGGTAAGCAGGAAGCGTCCACCTGGCTTAAGCACGCGGGCGAACTCGCGGGCCATCACCGGCGGATGCGGCACATGCTCCATGCACTCACAACTGATCACCACGTCAAAGGTGCCGTCGGCAAACTGGAGGGCCTCGGCATCCCCTTGCACAAACTCCACGTTGACTTGTTGCGCGGCGGCGGACTCTTTCGCAATCGCGATGGCCGCGCCTGAAAAATCTAACGCCACGATGCTGAACTGGGGCGCGTTCTTCGCGAGCCAGATGGCAAAGCCCCCGCGTCCACAGCCCACTTCCAGCAATCGCCCGCCGGGATAGTTTCGTAACTCCCGCCACACGGATTCATACCACGGATGGTTCAGGGGGGACTCACTGCAGTCCGCGCTGCGCATGTGCTCGTGCCACTTGTCGTAGTCCTCGCGAATGGATTCCGGCTGGTTCGATGTATTCGTTTGCATGGGATTCGTCAGTCAAGCGTGGACTTGCGCTGCCAGGCTTCAGTCGCGGCTTGCACGCTGCTTTCAAAGGTGAAGCTCGCCAAAGCTCCCGGCGCGACGCGTGGTCGTTCCACCGGTTGCGCCAACCGCTTCAGCCGGTCAACCAAAACCTCCGTATCGCCACAGGGAAAAATCTGGTTCGGTGGGATAACGCCGAGGTCCTCCGCGCAGCCGCAGTGGTCACTGATCACGCACGGCAGGCCGCTGGCCATTGCCTCGTTGGCCACTAGGCCCCATGTCTCGCCAAAGTCACTCGGCAACACCAGACAATCCGCCGCCACGTAGGCCCGGGAGATTTCCGTCTGGTTCAGGAAGCCGGCGAAGGAGGCGGGAGGGAGGGCAGAGCTGAAAGTTGAAGGTTGAAAGTTAGGACGCTCGGCGTCGCTGACCACTTGGCACGCCTGCCGCAACTCGCCACCCAGCTCCCCTGCCCCAACGAAAAGTAGATGCACCTTGCGGCCTGCCTGCATCAGCCGGGCGGCAGCGGCGACCAGGTCCAGCGGGCGCTTCTTGGGAATAAACTTGCCGCAAAACATGACGCAGAACGCATCCTCCGCGATACTCCACTGCTTCCTGATCTTCGCTCTCTCCTTTCTGGCTTCAGTGGCTTGCTGGGCAAACCGGTCGTTGTCCACCGCGTAGGGCGCAGGGTGCAAACGGGACTCAACCACCCCGAACTTCTGGTAGAACCGCCGGTTGGCCGCGCCGATGCACAGAAAGCGGTCCACGCGCCGGAAGAACTGGCCGAGGAGAAGGTGTTTGATGGGCCGCTTCCACCACGCCACCGGGGCGAGGTCGTTGCTCTCGCCGCGCAACCATACCTCGCAGCCCGCCCGCTTCGCCGCCCACACGGCCTGCCAGTAGGCCTGCACCTGCCAACCTTGGACCCACACAGCCTTGGCTCCCGCCTGCCGCAGCAGCGGCTCCAGCGGCTCAGTCACCCGGCACTGACGGAAGCTCGTGGGCGTGGCACCGGGTGCGACCGGCAGCAAGCGATGCGGATAGCCGCCAAGCATGTCCAAGTCCCACGCAAAGGCCTTGCCAAACTCCGCGTCGTGGCTCGTCTGCACAGCGTGGTGCGTGAGATACCACACCTCGAAAGGCACGCGCCCGTCCTTGGCCAGCGCCTGCCAGAGCGGCACTTGATACTGGATCGGGTGGGTGGTGAGGATGATCAGCATGCGAGCGGACTGCGGCTCACCCCTTCGCGTCGAAATTGAACCGGCACTTCAAAATCTTTTGGATGCCGACGCGCAAGGGCGTCAGTTCCCGGCCCAGAATCGCCCGCATCTTGGAAATGTCCGGCTGCCGTCGCGTCATGTCGCCTTCCGGGAGCGCCGGCAGGTGGACGATGGCCGATTTGGACCGGGTGATCTCCTTCACCAGCCGCGCCACCTCGAGGATGGGATACTCGAGGTCGCTGCCCAGATTGATGACCGTGTTCCGGCAGAGCTCTTCGTTCAGAATCTTCTCCGTCACCTCGATGTTGTCGCCGATGTAGCAGAAGGTCCGGGTCTGGCGGCCGTCCCCGAAGAGCGTGAGGTCGCTGCCACTCAGCGCCGCCTCGATGAACTTCAGGATGACGAAGTCGCTGCTCTGGCCGGGGCCGTAGGTGTTGAACAGGCGGAACACGGTGTAGTTCAGCCCGAATTCCTGCTGAAAAGTCCGGCAGAACGCCTCGCCCACGTTCTTCACAATGGCATACGGAAGCCGCGAGTTCAGCGGCGTGGTGACCTCGTGCTGCGGGAACTCGACCGGCTCGCCATACACCTCGGAGGAGGAGGAGTAGAACACGCGCTGGACGCCGGTATCGCGAGCTAGGCACAGCACATTTTTGATGCCCTCGATGTCTTCGAGGACGCGCATGGGGTTTTGCAACGTCCGTTGCACACCCACCAGCGCCGCGTAATGGAACACGTAGTCGAACTTCCCGGCGGTCATCACCGGCGCAAGTTCGCTGTAGTTGTTCACGTCCGCTTGGATGAACTCGTAACGGCCCGGCTCCCGGCTGGGCAGTTTGGCGAGCGAACTTGTGACCAAACTGTCCACGATGCACACGGAGTTGCCGGGATCCTTGATCAAGGCCCGGACCAAGGCCCCGCCCACGTTCCCCGCGCCGCCGGTTACCAAGATTCTTTTCACAGTCTGGGGCCTACCGCTTAGGCAAGGTGGCGAGCCTCACGGTAACTCGTCCAGCAACTGCGCCCAGCGGTCGCCATAGACCCTCCAGCTCAACTGCTCGCGCTGGGCGAGCACGGCCTGCCGCAGCGCCTCCAGGAGGCTGGGGTCGCGGGCGATCCTTTCCATGCAGTGGGCCGTGGCCGGGGCATCTCCCGCCGGAACCAGATACCCATTCTTGCCATCCTGCACCAAGTCCCCCGCGCCGGCTTCATGGGTGGCGATCACGGGCAACCCCGAGGCCAGCGCCTCGACCTGCACTTGCGCCAACCCTTCAAAGAAGCTCGGGAACACGAACACATCCGCCTGGCGCATCAAGGCCGCCACCTCCGTCCGGCTCTTCGGGCCCAGCAGCTTGACCGAGGGGGACAGCGCGGCGCGTTCTCCCTCCGGCATCGCACCGGGGCCGACGAGCCACAGTTCGGCAGGGAGTGCCGGCAGACTCCGCCACGCCTCCAGTAAGACCGGCAGCCCCTTGCGAGCCGACAACGAACCGACGAACAGAAACACTAGGGTCCCGGGCGGGCGAGGCGGGGTGGCGGGGTGGAACAAATTCAGGTCGGTGCCGAAGGGGATGATCCGGATCTTCGCCGCCGCCACACCCTCCGCCAGCAGGGTTTCCCGCACAAAACCGCTGGGCACGACGATCACATCCGCCAGCGCATGCTCCTCGCGTTCCTCCGCGAGGTGGGCCGTGGCCTTGCGGGGGACGGAAAGACTCCAGTCGGGATAGCGCTCCCGGAGCCCCGCGAACACCCGCTCCTTCACCGCCGGGTGGCCGATGCTCTGGTCGAGGATGAAGCGCTTGCCCGAGGCCTTGGCCCGCCGCACGAGAATCCAGGAGGAAGTGTCGAAGCCCACCACGATGTCAGCCGCCCGGAGTGCCGACTCCGGCAGGAGCCGCTGAAACCGCGCATTGCGCCAGTGCAAGACCCGTTCCCCGTCCCCGCCCCCCCAGCGGAGGCGCGTCGCGGCGATTAACTCGCCCACCGGGTAGGACTCGAGTCGCTCGGAAGGAACGTCCTCCACCCGGCGATTGCGCGTGGCCTGCCGCAGGCCCCTCGGCAAACCCTGCCAGCAGCGGTCCCAAAAACTGCCGCGCGTCATCGCCAATCCGGTGTGAAATCCCGCCAGCCGACTCCGCCGCTGAAGCTCCGCCGCCAAATAGTGCGAGTATTGCGTTCCAGGATGCGCCACCAAGACGTCCGCCCGCCAAACCCTCCGGGCAGGCGGGCGCCCTGCGGAGGAGGCCGTGCTAGGTGCCTCCGCCGATCCGCGCTGGACCGCCTCCGCCAAGATCGGCAGCCAGTTGCGGCCATACACCTGCCAGTTGAATCGCTCGGCGATGGCGCGCGCGCGCAAGCCCACCGCCCGCATCTCACCCGGCTGCGTCAGACAGTGGTCCATGGCCTGCCGCAACCGCTCCTCATCGCCGATGGGGACGATCCATCCGCCTTCGCCCGGGGATGGTATCAAGTCCGGGCCCGCCGTCGCCGCCGTGGTGATGACCGGTAGCCCACAGGCCATCGCCTGGAGGATGACCAGGCCAAAACCCTCGAAGTAACTCGGGAAAACCAGCACATCACACTGTTGAAGGATCCCGGCCACCTGCACCCCGGGCACTTCACCCCAGACGCGCAGGCCGGGCAGTTCCGGCACCAACTTTCGCACCGCCGGGGCGATGGGGCCGACCACCCATAACTCCGCGCCCGCCGGCTGGAGCCGCCGCCACGCCTCCAGCAACAGCGGCACGCCCTTGCGCCCGGAGACTGAGCCGACAAAGACAAAGCGGAACGGGCGATTGCCTCGCTCCCCAGCCACCCTGTAACGCGCACAGTCCACCCCGTGCGGAAGCACGCGGATTTTGTCCGCCACCACGCCGTGGTCCACCAGGGTCTGCCGCGTGAAGCGACTGGAGCCAACGATCAAGGTGGTGTCGTCGTGCTCGATCTGCTCGGCCTCCCGCACGCAGGGCAGCCGGCGTTCCCAAGTCGGCTCCCACGCTGGGAACTGCGCGGTGAGCTGCTCCGCGATCTTCGCCATGGCGTCCGGGTGGCCGATGCTCTGCACCATGATGAGCGGCTTGCCCAAGGCCCGGCAGCGTTGGGTGAGAATCCAACTCGACGTGTCGAAGCCGATCACCACGTCCGCCTCCCGCAGCGCGCGCTCAGGGACGGCGCGCTGAAAGCGCTCGTTGCGCCAGTGGAGCACTCCCTGCCCTTCGCCACCCGCCAGCCGCAACCGGACTTGCGAGGCCAGTTCCAAGCCCGGCTGGAGATGCACGAACTGCGCCGGCACCCCGCTCGCCATGCGGTTGGAAACCGGCGTGCGCAGCCCCGCTGGGAGCAGCCCGAGCGTCCGCTCCCAGCCGCCGCCCGCGCCGGCGGCGAAGCCCGTATGCAGCCCCGCGAGCGCGTCGAGGCGGTGCAGCTCCGTGGCCAGCCGGAAGGCGTGCTGCGTGCCGGGATGGACGACGAGGGCTTTCATTGCGCCGGCCCCGTTCTGGTGGCCTGCAATCGCGCCGGCACGCCAGCGATTACACTGCCCGCCGGGAAACTTTTCGTGACCACCGCGCCCGCGCCCACCACGCAGCCGTCGCCCAGTTCCACGTCTTTCAAGATGACCACCTTCGTGCCAATCCAGCAGCGGTTGCCGATCTTGACCCGGCCCACCTGCATCGGCGCGCGACTGGGTGAGACGCCCGGGCCGAAGGAGTGGTTGCTGTCCGTGATGTAGATGTCCGGCCCGAACATATTCTCATCGCCGATCTCAATCAGACCGCAGGCGTCGAGCATGACGTTTCGATTGAAGTAATTCCCGGCGCCAATGCGGATGCGGATGCCATCGTGGTCCGTGTCCTCGGGCCAGAGCCAGCAGCCTTGCGTGAAGGCGTTGAGGTCGCCGATTTGAATCTGCCGCAACCGTCGGCAGCGTCCCCCGCCCTCCATGCGGTTGCGCGCGCCCAACTGCATCCCGAGGGCGCGGTAAACCGCCAGCCGCAACCGGCTGGCCAGCCCGCGCGGGACACGTAACAGCAGGGCTTCGAGCGTCATGCCAACACCTCAGCCACGGGACAACTGCACGTAGGCACGCAGGGTTTCCATCCGCACCGCCCGGCGGGACCGGCAGATGGCCAGCAGCGAGCGGGCGAAGAGGGCGAAGCCCGCCAGGCACGGCCTCACCAGCCCGGCCCGCCACGAGAAGCGCAGGTGCCGAAATAACTTCGCCGGCAACGCCAGCGGCAGCACCAGCAGCGGCGTGCGCCGCAGAGTCATCACCAGATCGTTGCACACGCCCGAGCGGTGCTGGTGCGGGATCTCGCGCGCGACCGGGGTCTTGTCATGCCAGACATGGACGCCGGGCAGCCGCACAATCGAGTAGCCCGCGTCCATCAGCCGGATACAGAGATCCTTCTCCTCGCCGCCGTAGCCACCGGGCGTCGGCTCGTAGGCCCCGACTTCCCGCACCGCCGCGAGGCGCAGCACATGGCCGCAACCGATGAACATAGCGACGGGTTCCGCCGCGCCCCGCTCCCGTGTCGCCGGCTGGTCGGGTGCCAGAATGTCAAAGGCCACGGCGGCGACGTCCGGATGCTCGTTCAGATACTGGAGCGCCAAGGCGATCTCGTCGGTGCGTAGGAACCAAGCGTCATCGTCGAGACTGACGAAGAAATCGAAGCCCGGTCGGGCCATGAGTTCGTTCCGCGCGGACATATAGCCCTGGCCGGTTTCCCGGCGCACCCAGGTAACTTGCGGGAATTGCGCCGGCAGCTTCGGCGTGTCATCCGTCGAGCCATCGTCAATCACGGCGACTTGGAGATTCGAGGCGGACTGCGCGAAGGCCGAGGCCAACGCCTTGGGCAGGATGCCAGCGCGATTGCGCGTGACGATGCCGAC
>CAIPBN010000942.1 GCA_903863315.1 uncultured Verrucomicrobiota bacterium
CTGCTCCACCGCTTCGGAGTTGATCTGTTTCCTTGAGATGATCGTGATCGAGCGTCTGCCCAGCTTGAAGGTGTTCGTGATTGCTGTGGGGTGTTCCGGTCCATCCAAATACCAACTGGTGCTGGTCGTGGCCTGGGCAGGCGTAGCCTGCTTTTGTGAGGCCCTTCGCTCCAAACTCGGTTTGCTGAAGAATCGGTTACTCGTGGCTTCCTTGTGGGGAGGTCCGCTTCCTAGTTCAGGGGCGCGAACTGGCTTTGAATCTTTTGAAGCTCCGGCAACGTGTTCAACGGTGTCTCTCGGAAACAGCGCGGCAGCCGTCCATTCATTGGGCAGAAGAAACAGAATCAGGCAGAAAACCAAGACTGCTCCTAGGGTCAGTCGCAGCAAATGCCGCCGTCTTGTTTTCATCTGGCCAGTTTCCCAAACAACGACTGTTGGTTGCATTCTCTCTGAGTCGCCAAACCGCTTCGTAGTGCTGCTACTGAACTGCTGGGGCCAGGCGGTTGGGCTGGTTCCAGCGAATCCGCGCCAGCAACAGGTCGCCCTTGATGCCGGCCTTGGGATGCCATTCGCCGACCGTCACCCAGGATTCGTCGGGGCTGACGTTGGTGGTGTGGAAGTTGCCCATGATGGCGACGTGGTCCGGGTCGTTCACGCCGTCGCCCATGAGCGGCAGGACGACGCGTTCGGTGTCGCGGCGCAGGCGCAGGGATTTCGGGTCCACCTGGGCCATCCAGAGCGGCGAGCGCCAGCGGATGACTTTGCTGTTCGTGGTGTCCTTGCGGGTATAGACGAGAAAGAGCGCGTCCGAGTGGGCCAGCCAATGCTGCTGGGTGGTGGACATCGAGAGCGGCTCGCCGTTGTCCCACGACCACGCTTGCTTGGGGGTCCATTTCAGTCCGTCGTCGCTGGCACAGACGTAGCCGCGATCGTCCTCGGCGCGGATGGTCAGATAGAAGCGACCTTGAAACTGGGTGACGGAGGGTTCGAGCAGGCCGCGGCCGCGTGGGTTCTTGATTTCTTCGCCGACTTGCTTCACCGCGAGCGTCTCGCCGTCGAAAGAGCAAATCACGCCGGAGACGGAGCGAGCCTGGCTCTTTGTGGCCCCGTAGGTGAAGGCGAGGAAGATGTCGCCGTTCGGGAGCACGACGCGCTGGCCGCAGTTGTTGGTGTAGATGTAATTGCCGCGCGGGTCGGCCCATTCGAGCTTGCGGCGCGGTCCCCACTGGCCATTGCGCCACACGGCATAGATGGGCCAGCGGGGTGGCTGGTCGGCAGAGAATTTGGGGCCCGAGTAGAAGACGTTGTGGCCGACGGCGAGCACGGACTTGGTCTGCGGGTGCCAGTCCGGCACGACGTCGCAGACGCCTTCCTCGGCTCCGCTGGGCAGCTTCACGCGGCCCAGTGCCGGAACTGGCTGCGGGTCGGTCCAAGTCTTGCCCTGATCCGCTGAAGTCATCCAATGCACCGGCCCGAAGTAGTCGGAGCCGGCTATGGTCTGCAAAGTCATGAATGCCGTGAGGCCATTTGTGCCGGGAACCATGCAGGCACGCGGGTGAAACCAAGTCGGCCCGCTGCCATCGCGACCACGGCGGAGGGTGAACTTTTCGATGGAGGCTATGAGTCCCGGGCTGTTTTGAGCTCGGAGCTGGGAAGCGGTGGCAGCCAGGCAAGCCCCGGTGCTGAGAAAGGTGCGGCGGTTCATGGGGAGCACAGACCGGACGCAGGGCAGGGCGATTCATCCCGCTGCTGCGAAGGTTGCTTTTGCGCGTGAAGTCTTGCCCGGTCCGGTGCGAGCAGGCATTAACTCGGCATGAACTTGTTCATGGCGGGGATGATCGGACTCATCGGCGGTATCACCAGCGGATTGTTCGGGGTGGGCGGCGGCGTGGTGATGGTGCCGGCGATGCTGTTGCTGATGGGATCGCAGATCACCGACATCAAGCAGGCCATCGGCACGTCGCTGGCCGTGATTGTGCCCACGGCCTTGGTCGGTTCGTGGAAGCATCACGGGCAGGGCAACGTGATCTGGCCGGCCGTGGGCGCGATCATCCCGATGGCGCTGGCGGGCGGCTATCTCGGTGCTTGGCTGACGACCAAGATCCATGCGGACGATTTGAAGCGTGCGTTCGGTGGCTTCCTCGTGTTCGTCGGGTGCAAGCTGCTGTTCTTCAAGTGAGGGGCGCGGGCGTCCCGCCCCCAGCGGCCACTTCGCTGCCTTGTCAAAGACTGCTTCACGGAACACATTTCCGGCCGATGAAACTTTCTCCGATGGCCATTGGCATGACGCTGGGCGCGGTGCTGATGCTGCTGGCGGGCGGACTTTTTTTTGCGCGGACCTCGGTGATCGTGTCCGTGCATCCTCCCGCGCCACTTCCCGTTCCTGCGCCTCCGTCGGCCCCAGGCACCAACCTCCAAACCTACTTCGTTCGCGGGGTGGTCAAGGAGCTCAAGCCGGATGGCCGGACGCTCATCGTGGACCATGAGGAAATTCCCAACTACATGGCGAAGATGGTCATGCCCTTCAAAGTGAAGGCCACCAATGACCTCGCCGGACTGGGCACGAACGACCAGATCCACTTCCGGCTGAACGTTGCCGAGTTTGAGAGCTGGATTGATCAGGTGACTAAGACGGGCAAGGCCCCGGCCCCAGCAGCCGATCCAAACCGGCGGAGCTTCCGTCCGGTGCGCGAAGTCGAAGTGCTCAAGGAAGGCGATCCGTTGCCCAACTACCCGCTGACGAACCAGCTTGGGCAGGCGTTCCAGACCGCGCAGTTCAAGGGGCGGGCGCTGGCCATCACCTTCATCTTCACGCGGTGCCCGCTGCCGGATTTCTGCCCGCGCATGAGCCGGAACTTCGTCACGGCCATGAAGCAGCTCAAGGCCCGCCCGGCAGGGCCGACGAACTATCATTTCCTCTCGCTGTCCTTCGATGTGGAGCACGACACGCCGGCGACCTTGCGCAACTACGCCAAGGGGCTGGAGGCGACGCAGGCGGCGGACTTGTCACGCTGGACCTTCGCGACCGGCGCGCTGATTGAAATCGATGACATCACGGAGCGGTTCGGTCTGGCCTTCGCCCGCGATCCGGGGAGCATTCAGTTCAATCACAACCTGCGCACCGTGGTGATAGACGCGGTGGGCCGGGTGCAAAAGATCTTCATCGGCAACGAATGGAAGTCCGACGAGCTTGTGACCGAGATGATCAAGGCCGCAGAGGTCAAACCCTAGCAGAAGCGCCGGCTAGAAAGCCGGAAGCCATGCTGCGGGATTCTCACCGCAGGCCAGCGTCCGCCCCTCCGGGAACGCGGCTTCCAAGCTCTGGCCGTTCCACCGCCGCAGCCGGTAGAGCGTGGCAAAGGTGAAGTTCGGAGCCGCGCCGCCCTGACCCCCGACCAGTTCGCCACCCCGGCGCACATTGTCCACCATCCACGCGGGCAGGGTGAGGTGATAGGGATTCCGCTGCACTTCGCCGACGTGGAACGTCAGTGCGGTGATCAGGTCGGCCAGAGCTGCCGGGCTGAGTTCCACCATGCAGTTGGGCGAAGGCATCTGCCCCCAGAACTCCGTTTCGATCGCGTGCGTGTGAAAGTCCGGCGGCAGTGTGCGCAAGGCGTCCAACACGAGGTGATGGGTGCCGATATGCGAGCTGTTCCAGTCCAGCTCGTGGGGAAAGAAGATGGCCCGCGGCCGGTGCAGGGACAGCAGTTGCGCGATGATTTTCACGGAATCCGTCCAGTGCGCCGGGTCTTTCTCGCGGGTGGCACGATTCACTTTTTCCAGTCCGCCGGGCTGCGTCTGCACCAATTGGAATCCAATGCAATCGCAGCAGTTCTTCAACTCCTCCCAGCGGCCCGCCTGCCGAGCCTTGTTGCTGCCCTGGGTGACAGCCACATTGACGACCCTCCAGCCGGCTTCGCGCAGCAGGCGGAGCGCCCAGCCGCCGATGATGACTTCGTCATCGGGGTGCGGGGAGAAGATGAGGGCCACGGGAGCATCCGCCGGGAGGGCTGGGCGGGGGCAGGGTGGAAAACCGCCGAGCGGCCAGTGTTTGCCCTCGCGGGCGAAGCGCGCGTATTCGGAGACGAAGTGCAGATAGGGATTCATGCGAGCAATGGCGTCAGGCTAGCGGTCGGTGGCGATGCGTCGCAATCCAAGAGATGTGGTTCGCAGGTCCGCGTCGTTTCCGCTTGCCCGGATTAGGTTCGTGGAAAGACTGCGGCATGCATCCATCCCGGCAGTGCCGAACCACGCGTGTGCTTTTCAGCCTGGCCTGTGCGTTCACGACGCTGGCCGGTGTCGTGGGGGCGGAGCCGAAGACCAATGGCTTTGCCGTCGCGGATTTCCTTCTGGCTCCGTTGCGCGTGCATCTGCTCACCGCCACGAATGAACCAGCCATTCACACCCAACTGAGCAGCAACGATGTCGTGCGCATCCTGGGCAAGGTGAACCGTGTGTGGGCCCAGGCCGGCGTCACCTTTTACCTGGAGTCGTTGCGGACCGAAGCCGCCAGCAATCCCACAAACTATGCGCAGCGTGCGAAGGAGGATGAGCGCACGACTTTGCTCTCGCTCCGGCCAAGGCATTCGCTGGCCACGAATTGCTTTCACGTTTTCTATCTCCACCAGATCCAGCCGAACGGAATCTACTTCAACGACCAGGGCATCTTTGTGAAGGACACGGCCCGATTGCGGCCGGTGGCCGGTGGGCTGGATGAGCCGCTGCCACGGGTCACAGCCCACGAGCTGGGGCACGCGCTCACGCTGCCGCACCGGCAGGATGTCACCAACCTCCTGGCCTCGGGCATGTCCGGCGGGTGGTTGAACACGCAGGAAATAGCCCAGGCCCGCACCGCGGCGCAGCAGCATCCTTGGGTGGAGCCGGCGGCGGCGCTGTTGAAACGCACGGAGGACTTGCAGCGGAAGGGCGGGGTGGACGAGGTGCGTGAGCTGCGCCGCCGGCTGTCGTTTGTGCCGCTGGCAGGCGACGCGGGGCTGGGCCGCTGACGACGTGCTGAACCAACGCGACAGCCGCCGTCGGATTACCGAGGCGTAGTTGATTACACTTCCACGGCGTGACCATGTCGCAGGCTCTCTTCCGCCGCGATCGCCAGCAACGCGCCGTCCAAACTGTCCGCAACCGTGGGAAAGGGCCGTGCGCCATTACGCACGGCTGCCAGGAAGGCCGCGTGCAGCCTTCTGAACTGGGGGGAATGATTCAGTTTGCCAGTCGCGTCTTCACCCAGATGGTGAACGGTGGGGCCAGCGGTGTTGTCGCCCTGCCTCCACTGTAGGATTTGGTGATCGGAGTGGCGTATTTGCAGGGAACCCGTGTCGCCCACGATGCCCATTTCCAAATCGTTCTCTCGGGATTCCCTGCCGAAGCGGCAGATCTGTAGGGAGCCTACGGTGCCGTTGTCATAGTCGAAGCTGACTGTAGCGTGGTCATGCACCTCGTTTTCAATGTTGCTTGCCGGCGAGGTGGCCCTTCCGCCAAACGCCACTACGCGTGCGGGCCGTGCCCCGACCCACCAGTTCATGAGATCGAACACCGGACTGCTGCTCGCCACCAGCAGGCCGCCGGACCGGCGCGAGTCGATCATCCAATCCTCCGAAGTCGTGCAAAACGGAACGAACTGCCGCGCCCACACCATGCGCGGGCGCCCTATCTCGCCAGCGTCCACGCGGGCCTTGACCTGCTGGAAAAGCGGGGCGTGACGCCCTTCATTCGCGATCATCACCACCCGGTCGGTTCGTCCGGCGGCCTTCGCCAGCAGATGGCACTCTGCGCGGGTGATGCCGCACGGGGTTTCCAACAACAGATGTTTCCCAGCCTTCAGCATCTGCAACGCGAGCGGGACATGGGTGAAGTTCGGGGTCGCAACACAGACCGCGTCCAAATCTGATCGAAGCAGTTCGCCTTCATCCTCGAAAATGTGGACGCCCGCCACGATTTCGGAGGCCTGTGCAAGGCCGGCTGTCCTGCGCTCGCCCAAGGCGGCCACCTCCACCTGATTTGCGAAATCAGATTGGAGCGTCTGGAGATGGCATCGGCCTCGGGTGCCGGTGCCGAGGATTCCAAGGCGGAGCTTCATGGGCTGGATTAGATGCGAAATCGCCGCCGTCGCCAAGTCAGCCCCGCCCGCGCCGGGGACATTCGATTTGTTGTGATTGATTGTCTGACTGAAAACTGGTCTTGTTCCGGCGCTTGCAGACCCGCTTTACAGCCGGCTGACGGGTTGGAACAGCGGGAAGGTTTCTGGGGCAACGAATGAAGTTTTTTCTTTTGCGACGTGGCCAGAAGCTGGGGCCGTTCCCTATGGATGCCGCTGACCCGATGTGGGCTGGCGGTGAAATGCGCGCCGGTGATCTGGTGTGCTTGGAGGGGGAACAGAACTGGTTGCCCGTAAGTCGTTTCATGGAGGAAAGGGTCCGGGGAGCGCAACCCGCTGCGGCAGCACCGGAAGGCGGCGAGCCGGCCAATGCGGGTTTCGCTGCTTCACCGTCCAAGACCTCGTTTCTCCAGGCGGGCAAGACCCGGACAGCCGACGCAACGGAGTTGACGGCGGAGGAGCAGGCGGTCATCGCCGGTGGGCGGTTCGTCATCTACAAGTATTGCTGGTCGCTGGTGGTTTCCTTCAAGCATGCCTCCCCGCCCGTGCTGGTGCGGCCGGGGGAAGACGGGTTTGGTCCGGCGCTTCGTTACTCGCTCTTGTCGCTGTTTTTTGGCTGGTGGGGCATTCCTGGTCCGGTCTGGGCGATTTCCACCATGCTGCACAACGCCCGTGGCGGTCGGAATGTGACGCTGGAAACGCTCACTCATCTAGTCGGCCATGCCCGGGCGGCCGCTGCATGTGCGCGTCATCAGCCGAGTGCCCCGCCGGGGCTGCTCATGCAAGGGCTGGGCGGGATGCTGTGCGCGCTCTCGCTGGCCTTGTGGCTCGGACTGGGCTGGCTCGGGTGGGCGGTGACTCAAGGCGAGCTGGGGCAGCCAGCCCCTGGTCCTGGTTCCAGCGAGTTTGAAGTGGCGAATCGCTATCTGACCGAGGCCAAGGCCAGTGCCATGTTTGGCAACTCGCCCAAGGCCACCGACCTTGCCAACGAGTTTTCCAAGCGGATTCGTGAGGCGTATATGGTTGATTCGGCGAAGCACAAGGGATTGTCCCTCAAACCTGAGGATTTGCAGTTCAGCACGTTTTGCGAGCTGCACGGAGACCGCGTCGTGTTTCTGGTCGTCCTGCCGGGCATGAACAATCTCCCCACTCTGGTGCGCCATCGGTTGGGCGACGATGCGTGGCGCAGCGCGTTGGAGGCCATCACGGAAAAGAAGCTGGGGTTCGCGGGCATGCGCGTGGCCGTGGGCGTGCGCAGCGCGGGCAAGTATGATCAGGTGCTGATGGGACGCTATGTTCGTGACTTCGCGCCGGAAAGCACTGGCCTGCGCAGCCGAAGCGAAGGCCCGCGGAGCAAATCCAAGCTGCATCCCTTGTTCGTGCCGCTGGACCAAATCGACGCCGGCAAGGACGACTAGCCCCCATGGAAGTGATGTAGGTATCTGCTGCCACGGAGTAGCGTGGCATTACGAACTGGCTTGGCCTTCCCAGCAACCCTGACGGTGTCTGCGAGTCAAGTCTCCCGGCGCAGTTTCGCGACAAAGGCTCCGTCCACGGAGTCGCGGAAGGGGATTAGTTCTTGGCTGGATTCCAGCCGGAAGTGGGCGTGGCCCGTGAGAAATCGTTCCACCACTTCGGTGTTCTCTTCCGGCTCCAGACTACAGGTGCTGTAAACCAAAGTTCCCCCGGGCTTTAGCCGGGGCGCGGCCAGGTGCAGCAGGCGGAGCTGGGTGTCGCGCAGGGTTTCAAATTCATCCGGTTTGAGCCGCCACCGCAGGTCCAAGCGACGGCGGAGCACGCCGGTGTTGGAGCAGGGGGCGTCAACGAGGATCTTGTCGAATTGCCTGGTGCCCAGCACGGCTTGCGGGTTGTCGCCCAGTCCCTTGGTTTGCACGCAGGTGATGCCCAGCCGCCGGCAGTTTTCCGTCACCAGTTGAAGGCGGTCGGCGCTGGTGTCGCAGGCAAGCAGTTCGCCATCATTTTCCATCTTTTGGGCGATGTAGGCGGTCTTGCCGCCGGGTGCGGCGCAGAGGTCGAGGACACTTTCGCCGGCCCACGGGTCCAGTGCCTGCACAGCCAGCAACGTGCTGGGGTCCTGGACGTAAAACC
>CAIPBN010000943.1 GCA_903863315.1 uncultured Verrucomicrobiota bacterium
CAGCGGAGGCCGGCGGTGCTCCCTCCGACCCGAGGCGGACGGACGCCCTCCCTCGCCCAGCGGGAGAGGGACAGGGTGAGGGAGAAGATGTGCGAATCACTTAACACTTCACGTAGCGGATTGGGTTCTGACTGCCCTTGGCAAGATAATCGCGAACTGACTTGTGACGGTAGCTTTTGCGGACTGCCTCTGGTGCAACAATTCCCTCGAATTCATAACGGCCAGAACCACGGAAGCCCTTCGAGTCGCGAGTTTGGTATTCCAGTGTCCCAGCTTTATGCCAGCGCTGAATCGTGAATACTTCCTGGACAGTTCCCTGATACACGGCGAGAGCGAGTTCCGCCCTTTCGCGTCGCAACCCGACCTTCCAAATGCCGCGCGTCGCTTCGAGCAATTCGAGCTCGGTCATGCCATCACGGAACAGACGGTTGATGGTAATCAGAATGACCTTGTGCTGAATCTTGGCGGGCTTGGCTTGGAACTGTCGCAGAATGGTTTCAACTCTGACCCGTCCGAAAGACCGACTGTGTGCTCCACGAACCGCGTTCTTGAGTGCGCTACGGCCAAGCAAGTCAATGGCGACAGCTTCCACGAGTTCGGCTTCAGCATTGGTCAATCCATACCGAATGATTTCAATCTTTGGTTCGTGCCCCGCTTGGCGTATCGCTCGGATTAACTTCACCTTTTCGCTGTCTCCGGTTTCGGCCAAGTGAGAGAAGGCCCGATTTCCAATCCCCTTTCCGAGGTAGAAGAATTCCCCGCTCCGAGGGTCCGTATACGCGTAAACATACGATTTGAGCTGCCGAATGACTTCCGCCGGGAACTTTTTCGCGCGCACGGCGGCAGGCTTTTTCATTCGCGTCTTTTCGCGTGTTTCGCGGGCAGAGAGTTTGAGCCTCCTCACGTCGGCTCCTACGGGTCACGGATGAATCACAATCTGCGGCGGAGGCGGCGGGAGGGCGATGCCTTCGGCGGGCACGGAGGGCGCGGCGGGTGCTCCGGGCACAGGCGGCATCGCGCCGGGGGACGGGGCGGGGGCACCGATTTTCTGGCTGGTCTGCTTGATGGAGGCGCTGACCCACTTGAAGAACTGCTTGAAGGCGTCGGGGGTCATTTCCTTCATCACCAGGACGGTCTCGGTGCAGTGCTTGAGCACGGCGGGGTCGGCCTTTTCGCCGCAGGCGACGGCGATGAGGTTGCCGGGGCGGCGCTGCTTGACGGTGGCGGCGTGGGCTTCCCAGTCGTCGGTCGGCTCGCCGTCGGTGAAGATGAAGATGAGTGGTTTCCAGTCGCCCTTCTTCTCGGGCGTGGTCTTCTGCACCTCGCGGTCAATGCAGTCCATGAGGAGCTTGAGGGCCGCGCCGAAGGAGGTGGTGCCGCCGGCCCGGATGTCGGGCGGGACGAAGCTGCACAGCTCGGTGAGGGGGACGACTTGCTGGGCGTTGGCGTCGAAGGTGATGACGCTGAGGTAGGCGCATTCGACGGCGCTGGGGTCGCCCATGAGTTCGCTGTGGAGGGAGCGGATGCCGGACTTCACGGACTCGATGGGCGCGCCGTTCATGGAGCCGGAGCAGTCGGCGAGGATGTAAACGGGAAGACGACGGACGGACATGGTGTGGCCTTTCGGTAATGGGTTGAGTGCTGGCGCGGAGTGTCGGGAGAAGGGCGCGGGGGAGGCAAGGAAATTGGAGGCGAGGGGAAGTGATTAGTAATTAGTGTTTAGTCCGGAGGTGCGACCGCACTGAGCTACGCCGCCGTTCTGACTTATCACTAATTACTAATCACTCCGCTCCAGTCGCACGCTGCAAGAATTTGCATCGCGCCTATTGCAATCGGGGGGCGCATTTCTATAGTGCGCGCCAATTGACCGAATGAAATGAGCGAACCCGCCGCCGCCAACGGAAGTTGGACCATCCAGGACGCCCGCACCCGCTACAATATCGACCGCTGGGGTGCGCGCTACTTCGACATCAACGACGCCGGACACGTCGTGGCTCGGCCGCTTCAGGAAGCCGGCGTGGGCGTGGACCTCACCGACATCGTGGAGGAGGCGCGCGGGCGTGGGCTGAAGTTCCCGCTGCTCATCCGCTTCCAGGACATTCTCCGGCACCGGGTCGAGGCCATCAACAAGGCCTTCCGCAACGCCATCACGGAGTTCAACTACACCGCGCAGTATCGCGGCGTCTTCCCCATCAAGGTCAACCAGCTCCGCGAGGTGGTGGAGGAAATCCTCGACGCGGGCAAGCCGTTCAACTTCGGCCTCGAAGTCGGCAGCAAGCCGGAGCTGTTTGCGGGCCTCGCGATGCAGAACCAGCCGGGGAGCCTCATCATTTGCAACGGCTACAAGGACGCGCAGTTCATCCGCATGGCGCTGATGGGCATCAAGCTCGGCAAGCACGTCATCATGGTCGTGGAGAAGCTCGAGGAGCTGAAACAAATCATCGCGGTGTCGCGGCAGGTCGGCGTCGAGCCGCTCATCGGCATCCGCGCGCGGCTGGCCAGCAAGGGCGCGGGCAAGTGGGCGGAGAGCGGCGGCGAGAACGCGAAGTTCGGCCTGAGCACGGCGGAGTTGCTCGCCGCCACCGAGCTGTTGCGCGCGGAGAAGCTGGAACATTGCTTCAAGCTGCTGCACTTCCACATTGGCTCGCAGGTGCCGGACATTCTCACGGTGAAGAAGGCCGTGCAGGAGGCGGCGCGCTTCTATGCGAAGCTGCACAAGATGGGTTTCCCCGTGGAGTTCATGGACGTGGGCGGCGGCCTGGGCGTGGACTACGACGGCTCGCGCAGCGCGTTCGACTCTTCCACGAACTACACGCTCCAAGAATACGCGAACGACATCGTTTACTACATCGCCGACGTGTGCAACGCGGAGAAGGTGCCGCACCCCAACATTGTCAGCGAGAGCGGGCGCGGCATCGTGGCTTACCATTCCGTGCTGCTGGTCGAGGTGTTCGGCTCCATCGCCAAGACCAAGGGCGGCGACGCGCTGACCTTCGGCGACAGCGAGCACGCGCTCGTCCGCGAGCTGCTCGACATCAAGAAGAACATCGCGAAGCTGAACAAACTCGAGGCCTACCACGACGCCGAGGAGCGCAAGGAAGACGCGCACCAGATGTTCACGCTCGGGCTGCTGGAGCTGCCGGACAAGGCGAAGATCGAGACGCTCTACTGGGAAATCAGCCAGGCGGTGGTCGCCAGCTTCCAAGGCCAGGCCTACATCCCCGAAGAAATCCGCAAGCTGGAGGACCTGCTCGGCGACCAATACCTCTGCAACTTCTCCGTCTTCCAGTCGCTGCTCGACCACTGGGCGCTGGGCCAGCTCTTCCCCATCATGCCCATCGCGCGGCTCAATGAGCGCCCGACCAAGGAAGGCACGCTGGTGGACATCACCTGCGACTCCGACGGCTGCATCAACAAGTTCGTGGACCTGCGCGACGTGCGCGACACGCTGCCGCTGCACGAACTCAATTCCAACGGCAACGGCCAGCAGGAGCCATACTACCTCGGCTTCTTCCTGATGGGCGCGTATCAGGACATCATGGGCGATCTGCACAATCTGTTCGGCCGCGTGAACGAGGTCCACGTCTTCCTCGAACCCGACGAGCCGACCGGCTACTACATCGAGGAAATCATCGAGGGCAACACCATCGTCCAGACGCTCGCCGCCGTGCAATACGACGAGAACGAAATCAAGCGCCTCATGAAGGCGCAGGTGGACGAGGCCATCCGATCCGACCGCATGAAACCCAGCGAGGGCATGCGCCTGCTCGACGACTACGAGCGCGGGTTGAAGGAATACACCTACCTGACGTTTTGAGGAGCGAGGGTGAATGAGGAAGAAACGTCCAACTTTCAACGTTCAACTTCCAACGTTCAACGGTGGTGCTTTGAACGTTCAATGTTGGAAGTTGAACGTTGAGCGTTTTCCCCTTCCGGTCATTTCCCAATGACCTCGCCCGACCTGCTGCCCTCCCTGCGGTTTTTGGTCCGGGGCTTGCTGGTCTTGTTCTGGGGGCTGCCCATCACGTTGCTGGCCTGTGTGCTGATTGCCACGGCGGAACTGCCCCGCGCGCTGGGCTTCCTGCCGGCGCTGGTCTCGACCGGGCTGCTGCTCTACGGGTTGTTTGAGCTGACGCGGTTCCGGCCGCAGGAGCGCGAATGGCGCGCGGCCTTGGAACGCGCCCTACTGCTGGGGTTCACCCTCTTTGGGCTGTCCCCGTTCGTTTACTTCTGGAGCCGCATGCCCTCGGAGGATTACTACCTGCAAAGCTTGGTGGCGCTGGCGTTCATGGGGCTGGTTTTCGTGTATCAGTTGAACCATGTGCTCCAACGCCTCGCCGCGATGCTGCCCGATGAAACCTTGCGGGCCGACACCCTGTTCTTCACTCAGGTCAACCTGACGATCATGATCCTCGCTGGTGTGCTGGCGGGCACTTACCATGCGCTGAATCGGATGGATGCGCTGCCCCCGGTGCTGCTGGAGACGCTGGATCTGCTGGAGGGATTCCGTCCCCGGCTCACGCTCGTGGTCTTGCTGGTGCTGCTGCCCATTTCCATGACCATGTCGCTGCTCTGGAAGATGAAGGACACCGTGCTGGGCATGGTGTATGGGGCACGGAGCTAGGCCCCGCACTTTCTGCTTTTCACTCCCGGCGGCTTGCCCTTTAGTCCCGCCCTGATTTGAACTGGATCTGAACTCATGAAAATCGTCCTCGCATACTCTGGCGGCCTCGACACCTCGGTGCTGCTCTCCTGGATCAAAGATGTCTACGGCAACGCCGAGATGATCGCCTTCTGCGCCAACATCGGCCAGGAAGACGAGCTCAAGGGCCTTGAAAAGAAGGCCAAGAAGACCGGCGCCTCCAAGATTTACATCGACGACCTGCAGGACGAGTTCGCCAGCGACTTCATCTATCCGATGATGCGCGCCGGCGCGATTTACGAGGGCCAATACTTCCTCGGCACCAGCATCGCGCGTCCGCTCATCGCCAAGCGCATGGTCGAGATCGCCAAGGCTGAAAAGGCCGACGCCATCGCCCACGGCGCCACCGGCAAGGGCAACGATCAGGTGCGCTTCGAACTCACCGCCGCCGCGCTCGCGCCGGAATTGCAAATCATCGCTCCGTGGCGCGACGAGCGTTACCGGAAGGATTTCCCTGGGCGCCAGGAGATGATCGATTACTGCGCTGCGAAGGGCATTCCAGTGCAGGCTTCCGCCAAGAAGCCCTACTCGATGGACCGCAATCTCCTGCACATCTCTTACGAGGCCGGCATCCTCGAAGACCCGTGGTATGACAGCTTCGATCCGAAGAAGAACCGCGATTACTTCACCACGCTCTCCGTGCTGCCCGAAGACGCGCCGGACAAGCCGGAGTATGTCGAACTCGATTTCGTGAAGGGCGATTGCGTGGCCGTGAACGGCAAGAAGATGTCGCCGCTCCAGGTCATGAAGACGCTCAACAAGCTCGGCGGTAAACACGGCGTCGGCCGCGTGGACATGGTCGAGAATCGCTTCGTCGGCATGAAGAGCCGCGGCGTTTACGAGACCCCCGGCGGCAGCATCCTACACTACGCGCATCGCCAGATGGAGAGCCTGACGATGGACCGCGAAGTTATGCACCAGCGCGACGCGTTGATCCCGAAGTATGCCGAGCTCGTTTACAACGGCTTCTGGTATGCACCCGAGCGCCTCGCGCTCCAGGCCTACGTCGAGGAATCGCAGAAGAACGTCACCGGCACCGTTCGCGTGAAGCTCTACAAGGGCGGCCTCTACGTCGCGGGTCGCAAGTCGAAGTTCAGCATGTATAACCCGCACATCGCCACGATGGAGGCCGACCCGACCAAGGCCTACAACCAGGACGACGCCACCGGCTTCATCCGTCTGAACGGACTGCGCCTGCGTGTGAACTCGACCGTGAACGGGGCGAAGAACATGGCGAAGTTGTCCTAAGCTGTTTCTACCCAAGAACGCCGCGCCGCTCTGCTGGCGCGGCGTTTTGTTTATCGTCACACTTCTCAGCATGAAGCTGTCGTGCTGTCTCCTGTTGCTGGGCTTGACCATGACGACGCACGCTGCCGAGCCGCCGCCGGTGCGGGCCTGCTGGGTTCAAATTCTCGAGGAGCGCACGGGCTGGCCGGTGCCGTTGGTGGAGTTGCGCACGACGCATCACGCGCGGTTCGTGTCGGACAACTCGGGCAACATCGCTCTCGACCTGCCGGAGTTGGTGGGGCGCGAGACGTGGTTTGAGGTCCACGGACACGGCTACGAGGTGAAGGCCGATGGCTATGGGATGCGCGGCGTGCGGCTGACCCCGGTGCCGGGCAAGACGCTGCGAGTGGAGTTGAAACGAACCATCATCGCACAGCGCATCGGGCGGCTGACGGGTGCGGGATTGTTTGCCGAGAGCCAGAAGCTCGGGCTGGAAGGTGACTGGCAGGAGTCCGGCATTGTGGGGCAGGACAGCGTGCAGAACGTGGTCCATCGCGGGAAGCTGTTCTGGTTCTGGGGCGACACAACGCTCGCGAAGTATCCGCTCGGCATCTTCGACGGCACGGGGGCGACGACGGCGGTGCAACCCTCGACACTTCAGCCGCCGCTGCGTTTCCCGCTCATCTACTTCACCAACGCCACGGGCGCGCCGCGCAGCATCGCACCGATGCCCGGCAGCGGGCCGACTTGGGTGACGGGCCTCGCGAGCGTGCCTGACGCTTCCGGCACGCCGCGCCTTGTCTGTGCTTACATGAAAATCAAGCCACCGCTCGAAGCCTACGAGTGGAGTCTCGCGACGTGGAACGAAGAGAAGAACGTCTTCGAGAAGCTCAAGACGGTCTGGACAAAGTCCGATGCCACGCCGAAAGCGCCGCCGATTCCCGAAGGTCATCCGGTGTCATGGAAGGACGCGGCGGGGAAGGGGTGGCTGCTCTTCGGCAACCCCTTTCCCACGCTGCGCTGTCCGGCGAGCTTCGAGGCGTGGCAGGACGCGAAGACTTGGGAGGTGTTGAAGCCGCAGGCAAGCCTGATCGGCGCGGGCGGCGAGACCGTGAAGCCACACACGGGTTCCATCGCATGGCATCCGTGGCGCAAGCGGTGGGTGACGGTCTTCATGCAGGCGTTCGGCAAGCCGTCGGCTTTCGGCGAGTTGTGGTATGCGGAGGCGGACGCGCCGACCGGCCCGTGGGGGACAGCGGTGAAGGTGTTGAGCCACAGCAACTACACGTTCTACAACCCGCGCCTGCACATCGAGTTCACACCGGAAGGTTCGCCGCACCTGTTCTTCGAGGGCACCTACACGATGCAGTTCGCCAACAAGCCCACGCCAACGCCGCGTTACGACTACAACCAGATTCTCTACCGGCTGGATTTGAACGATGTGGCGCTGCAGCAGGCGCAGCGGCCTTGATTGATGCGCGAGGAATCGGCACGCTCACCGCATGAGCCAGCCCAACATCTGCCAGCGTTCTCCCCTCGTGCAAAAAGTCGAGCCCGGCACCTACTGGTGGTGCGCCTGCGGCCTCTCGAAGACGCAGCCGTTCTGCGACGGCTCGCACAAAGGCACGGAGTTCAGTCCGGCGAAAGTGGAAATCACGGAGGCCAAGCAGGTCGCTTGGTGCATGTGCAAGCACTCGCAGAACGGCGCTCACTGCGACGGCAGCCACAAGCGGCTATAACGCCCGCAGAGGTTACGAGGCGGGTGGTTCCGACGGCGGATCGGTCGGTGGCTGAGCTGCCTGTCGGCGGAAGAACTTTGTCGCGCTTTCGACGTTTGCATCGGCGAAGTCAACCATTTGGTCGGGCTTGCGGTGGCGGGCGATTTCCAGCCGTTCGTAGATGCCGATGACGGTGGCGACAGCCTCGGCTTCCACTTGTTCCGGGTGGCTGGTCGTGGCGAAGACCACCACGAGCAGGGCGCTTTCATCCACGTGGCGGATGCTGGTGTGGAAGCGGGTGCCGCTGACGCGCAGGGTGGTGAAGAAGGACTCCTTCAGCCGTTTGGACATCTCCTGGGCCGCGCTGAAAGCGTTGGCGGCGAGGCTGGAGAACTCGGCGGGGTCGCTGGGGCTCTCGCCGCCGGCACGATGAATGAGATAGCCCGCGCGCTCCACGAGCAGCGCGGAAAGGGCATGGCTGCGGGCCACCAGGTCCTTGAGCAGGCCGTCGAGGTGTTCGACGTCGGCGGTGGTGAGCGACGGGAAGCTCTTCATGAGGACGCGGCCCGCGGAGCGCGGCGGCTGGCGGACGGCTTCATTTACTTGCCGCCGCTCAGGAACTTGTTGAGCAGCAGCCCGGTGATGGCGTTGAGGGTCTCGAAGACGCCTTCGCACTTGGGGGCGATCGCCGGAAAGCTGGGCACCTGGATGTCCCGGTTGTTCAGGAGGAAATCCATGTATTCGGTGGGCGCGGGGTTGGCGGAGTCGCGCTTGTTGTATTGGAGGACGTAGGGGATTTCGCCGAGGTTGAGCTTCAGGGTTTTGAGGTTGTCCTCCATGTTTTTGAAGCTCTCGACGTTCTCCTCCATTTTCTCGTA
Source organism: uncultured Verrucomicrobiota bacterium (assembly GCA_903863315.1). GTDB lineage: Bacteria > Verrucomicrobiota > Verrucomicrobiia > Limisphaerales > SXTU01 > SXTU01. The sequence continues at coordinate 8,526 of CAIPBN010000943.1, forward strand.
GGTGGAGTCCGCCACGAAGACGAGGCCGTCCACGCCCCGCAGCACGAGCTGACGGGTGGTGTTGTAAATGACCTGGCCGGGGACGGTGTAGAGCTGGAACTTGGTCTTGTAGCCCTTCACGGTGACGGTCTCCAAGGGGAAGAAGTCGAAGAAGAGCGTGCGGTCCGAGCTGGTGGCCAGTGAGACGATCTTGCTCTTGCTCTCGGGGTTGGCGGTCTGGACGTTGCCGAAGATGGATTCGAGGTTGGTGGTCTTGCCAGACTTGGCCGGCCCGTAATACACGATCTTGACCTGTAGTTCCTTGGTCGCTTGGTTGATGATGGCCATAGATTACTTGCGCTGACGCCCGATTTCGGTGGCGATGGTTTGCAGGTGCGGCAAGGGGAGCGGTTCGCCTTTGCGGCTCATGACGGTGAAGATGATTTTATCCAGCTTGAAAATGGCCCATTGATGGCCGTCGGCGGTGAGGGAGACCATGGTGGGTTCCCCCATTTTCATCTGCCGCGCCTGTTCAGCGGTGGCAGAGATGATCTTGGGCAGTCCGTAGGCCAGCAGTTCCGGGGGCAGGGTGGCCGCGAGGTCGGCGGCGGCGAGGTGACCCTCCTGCAGGGAGAGCATGGACCCGCTGACGCCAGGCAACTGACGGACGGCATGAATGATCTCGGCCGGCGTCCAGGTGGACTTCTCCGGTTTGCCCAAGGCATCGCCGAGCTTGGTGTCCACTGGTGGCGGCGGAGACGGAGGGGGGACGATCAATTCGGGCGTGGGCGCGCGGTTGACGAAGTTTTCCGTGCGGCCTTCGCTGGCGGCGGGGCGTTTGGCGGCGTCACTGGCCCGCATGTTGGCCATGAACGGCTGCACTAGCAGGCGCAGCGGCAGTTGCAGCGGCGTGGCATCCAAGGCGGACGGTCCGGTGCTGGGAGACATCCAACTGCACAGCTGGCCCCAAGTGAACACGACCTTGCCGGTCTTCATGGCGTTGCCAAGTTCTTCCCGAGGGAACTCGATGGTGGCCTGGCCCAGCTTGCTGGCTTCCTGCCGGATGCTTTCAGGCCAGCCGGCGCTCAAAGTGGACAGGCTGATGGAGACGCGGCCAGGCGCGGTCTCGGCAGAAGCCGGGGCGCTGGCGGGCACGAACGGTTGAAAAAAGGTGGTGCCTCCGGACGTGGATGCCGGGGCCGGTGGCGGGGCGAATGTCGGCGGTGTGGTGGGAGGGGGTGTCGGGGTGAAGCTCGTTGGCAGCGTGGGCTTCACCGAGAAGGCCTCGAAGGCTGCGGGTGCGGCGACGGGAGGCGCTGCAGGGGCAGGCGGTGCAGCGGGCAAAACGGGTGCGGGAGGCGGAGCCGTTGCGGGTTTGATGCCGGGGAAGACCATGCCGCCCGCTGGTTCGGCCTTGGGGCTGGACTTGCGCTTGAGCAACGCCGGGCCAGCCGCGCGAAGAATCTCCGGCAGGGGCAGGTCCACCATGGCCCCCCCCTGCTCGGCTCCGGCCTTGAACAAATCGGCCGGCGCTCCCTGACGCAGTTCATCGAACGTGATACGCACGGCCCCCGTGGACAGTTGCGGCAGCACCCGTGCGGTCGCCACATTGACCTTTTCGTCCGCGCCGGGGGCGCGGCTCACGAGCGGCTTGAGTGCGGCGGGGAGGCGGTCAAGCACACCCTTGAGGGACAGGGCCAGCGTCTCGGGAGTGGCCGCCGATGATTCCGTGTTCTCGGTCGTTGCTCCGGTCGGCCCCGCCGATGACAGTTTGATGGAGTCCAGCATGTGAGCTTGTAAACGTCCGGGTGTTGCGGCGAAACGCTTTTATTTCGCCCGGAAATGCGGCGCAAGTGTCCGCCCAAATCGCTTGAAGTGGCAAACAAAAAGCGCAAACTCCGCGCGCGTGGGATCGCCGCACAAAATTTTGGTCCTGGATGACGACGACTCCTTTCTGGAGTTGTGTCGCGAACTGTTGTCCACCCTGCCCATCAAGCCGGAAGTCCGCACGGCGTCCTCCGGAGCTCATGCGATCGCCTTGCTGGAGGCCGAGCCGTATTCCCTTTTGCTGACAGACTTGCGGATGCCGAACATGGACGGCTTCCAAGTGCTGGCCATCGTGCGCCGTCGCTTTCCGGGGTTGCGCACCGTGGTGATGACGGGCGTCGCCGAGGACGCCTACCGGACGCGGGCTTATGCCATGGGCATCGACCTGTATCTTGAGAAGCCGAAGACCCCGCAGGACATCAAAATGTTCGTGGACTGCGTCGAGTCTTTGGTGGTTCGCGAGGAGCAGGGGGGCTTCCGCGGGGTGCAGAACAAGACGATCACCGACATCGTGCAGATGGAGAGCCTGTCCCAGAGCTCCGTGACACTCAAGTTCACCAATGGTCCGTTTGTGGGAAAGATCTGGCTGGTGAACGGCGATTTGATCGACGCCGAAATGGGGGGGCTGGTGGGCGAAGATGCCTTTAAGAAGATCATCTCCTGGAAGTCGGGCACCTTTGAGAGCCTGCCGGCCGACCCGGAGCGCGCGCGCCGGATCATGAATTCAGTTCAGGGCCTGCTCCTCGACTCCGCACAGATGCTCGACGAAATGGCCGCCGGCGAAGTGCCCGGCTCTGGTGGGGCCAAGGCGCAGAGTGTTTCCCCGCTGGCGGAACTCGCCCGCAATCCTGGTGTCGAGTTTCTTCTCACGGTTCCGCTGGGGAAGGCCCAGGAGTTCCAGCACTACGGCTGCGAAAACCCGGACAAGACCGCGTTGTGGGCAGCCAGCACCGTCGAGCGGTTCGACCAGCTTGGGGACAAGCTCAAAGCTGGCACCTTCCAGCAGATTGTGGCCAGCGGCTCCCAGCGCGGGGTGGGCCTGGCTTCCAAGGGGGAGAAAGTTCTGTGTGTGGGTTTCCAGCGCGGCAGAACCACCACCCAGATTCTCGAAACGCTCAAAACCATCGCTGCCCAATGGGTCTCCTAGATTTCTTTTCCAGCAAGAAGGATGCTCCGCTTTTGGACCGCCTGCCCAGCGGCAGTTTCACCGTGGATCGGGAGGGCAAAGTCCTGACTTCCACCCTGCCGCGTTCGGTTCCGGAGGCCAGTGTGCGGGAAATCGGCCGCACGGTGATGGACGCGATGAGTTCCGCCCGCGATGCGAATCTGCCCCTCGGAGAGTTCACCATCCACTACAGCGGTCTGCGCATCACCGCCCGCGAGCAACGGGGCGGGGTCATGATTTTCCTTGCCCCGCTGCACTGACACGCCCTATATCGCCGCTTGCTGTAGCGGCCTATGCGCAACAAGAAACTGGACCAACTCGTCCTCGAACTCGAAAGTCACGTCGAGTGCTGGAAGCAGTTCAACAATTTTCTGGCGCTGGCCCGCTCCAAGAACTTCACCCCGGATGACGAGTCGCAGTTTCTGGAGGTGAAAAGCAATATCGCCCAGGGGCTGGAAATGCTCATGAGTCAGGTCGAGGGCGGCGGCGCGCCGCCACGCGAGGAAATTCATGCGTTGCTGACCAACGCCCCCTCCATTCGCTACATGAGCGAGCTGGCGGACAACTCACTGCGCAGCATTGAGAACCAGTGGCACAAGATTTTCCTCGGCTGGCAGGGCATCCTCGGCCAGCTCAAGGTCAAGCAAAAGGACTTGGAAGGTCAGTCCTTCTGGAGCGGCCTGTTCGGGAAAAAGTAGTTCTGCAGCCGGTCCGTCCGCCGATCTGCTCAAGTTGGTTTCTGAGCCTTCCCTTGCAGGGCGGTTCAGCTCGCGATGATACTCAAAGGTTCCGCGAACTTTTTGCTGCCCCCTGCCGTCCAACGCCGACACTATTTCCGCCATGCACAAATTTATCCCCGCCTTCCGCCGCCAATTCGCTTTCGCTGCCGCTGCCCTTTGCCTGGTGACGTCGCTCCCGTCGTTCGCGGCCGGAAAAGGCTTCACCGTTGACAAGTCCGACAAGGGCGTGACCGTCAAGGTAGACGGCCAGCCTTTCGCCACTTACGTCATCGGTGACGCCAACAAGTCTTACCTTTTCCCTGTTTACGGTCCGACCGGCAAATCCATGACCCGTGCCTTCCCGATGCAAAAGGTCGAAGGCGAGGTGACCGATCACTACCATCACCGCGGCATCTGCTTCGGTCATCAGGACATCAACGGGTTCGACTCTTGGATGGAGCGCGGCAGCATTTCGCTCCTGCCGGACGACAAGTTGACCGACAAGCAGAAAGCCTCCCTCGCGCGGATGGGCAGCACCAAGCACGTCGCCTTCAAGGAAGTTTCCGCTGACGCCAACCGCGCGGTCATTGTGAGCGAAAACCACTACATCGGTGGCGACGGCAAGAAGTCAGTCACCGAAATCCGCACCATCACCTTTCGCGTCGAAGGCGACACGCGCCTCATTGACTGGGATCAGGAGTTCATTGCCACCGAAGGTGACGTGAACTTCGGTGACAAGAAGGACGCCGGCCTCAGCATCCGGGTCCCCACCACGATGGCCGTGGACTCCAAGAAAGGCGGCCACATCGTCACCAGCACCGGCATCGCCGATAAGGACGCCTGGAGCAAGCGCGCCCCGTGGGTGGATTACTCCGGTCCCGTGGAAGGCGAGACGCTTGGGGTGGCGATGCTCAACCATCCCACCAGCTTCCGCTATCCGACGAGCTGGCACGTCCGCACTTACGGCCTCTTCACCGCCAACTGCTTCGGCACGCTGGACAAGAACGATCCCAACGGGCCGCACACTTTGAAGAAGGGTGAAAAACTTCACCTCCGCCATCGGTTTGTCTTCCACAAGGGTGACGAGAAGGCCGGCAACATCGCCGCTGCTTTCGAGCGGTATGCAAAAGAAAAGAAGTAGCCGGCCGGTCTGAAGCCGGGTGGCTGCCGCCCTGAGGAGGTGGAGTGGCCGGACACCTCGGTTTCGCTTTCTGAAGGGAACGGGATCGTTCATGCGGGAGGAAGCCCGGGAGGCTTCCCCGGCGCATGCCGTCTAACCTGCCATGAAGCGCGCGCTCACTCTCTTCGTTCTGGTCGGTTTGATTTTCCTCCACAGCCCGGCCTACGCGGCTGGCTTCATCGTGGTGAACAACGGTGCCGAGCCTGTCATGGCACCGGAGCCACCAGGACGTTTCCCCCCGCCGCCCCGACCGCCCATCATCATCCCGCCCCGGCCCATGCCGCCGCCGATGCGGATGGTTGCGCCCATTGAGATCAACCACCACCAGGTCACGGCGCGCATCACCGACCAGGTCTCGACCACCACCATCGAGCAGGAGTTTTACAATCCGAACCCGACGCGGCTGGAGGGAACGTTCCTTCTGCCCGTCCCACGCGGTGCGCAGCTCAATCGTTTCACGATGGAGATCGACGGCAAGCAGGCGGAGGCCGAACTGCTGCCGGCGGACAAGGCCCGGCGCATCTACGAGGACATCGTCCGCTCCATGCGCGATCCCGCCCTTCTCGAATACCTCGGCCAGGACGTCTTCCGGGTGCGCATCTTCCCCTTCGAGCCGCACGGCAAGAAGCGCGTCACCCTCAGCTACACCCAGGTGCTCAAGGCAGACGGTGGCCTGCTCAGCTACGTCGCGCCGCTGAACACCGCCAAGTTCTCCGCCAAGCCGCTCAAGAACGTCAGCCTCAAGGTCGAGCTCGCCGGGGCGCGTCCGCTCAAGGCCGTCTGGTCGCCAAGCCACGCCGTGGAAGTGAAGCGCACCGGCGGCAAGGCCACGGTTGGCTTCGAGGCCCGCGATGTGAGGCCAGACACGGATTTCCAGCTCTTCTTCTCCTTCGAGGCCGGGGAACTCGGCGCAAACCTGCTCACGCACAAGGTTGCGGGTGAGGACGGCTGGTTTCTCCTGCTCGCCTCGCCCGATGCCGCAGTGAAGGGCGGCAAGTCCGTGCCCAAGGATGTTTGCTTCGTGATCGACACCTCGGGCTCGATGGCCGGTGGCAAGCTGGACCAGGCCAGGAAGGCGGTTGCGTTCTGCGTCGAGAATTTGAACGACAATGATCGCTTTGAAGTGCTGCGCTTCTCAACCGAGGTGGAACCGCTGTTCGAGAAACTGGTCGAGGCCGACGGGGCCAACCGCAAGCGCGCCCAAGACTTCATCAAGGGCCTGAAGCCGCTGGGCTCTACCGCCATTGACGACGCGCTGCGCAAAGCCCTCGCCACGCGGCCTGCGAAACTGGACCGCCAATTCGTCGTGGTCTTCCTCACCGACGGCCGGCCCACCATCGGCGTGACCGACGAAGGCTCCATCTTGCGCAACGTCAAGGACGCCAACAGCGGACTGACCCGCATGTTCTGCTTCGGCATCGGCACGGATGTGAACACGCACCTGCTGGACAAAATCGCTGACGAAACCAAGGCCTTCAGCACCTACGTGCTGCCGGAGGAGGACCTCGAAGTGAAGCTCTCGGCGTTCTTCTCAAAGATCAAGGAACCCGCGCTGGCCAACTTGAAGCTCACGTTTCCGGACGGGGTCCGCGTCACGAAGCTTTATCCGTCGCCGCTGCCCGATTTGTTCAAGGGCGAGCAGCTCGTGCTCGCCGGCCGCTTCACGGGTGAGGCCAAAGGCAAGCTGACCATCACGGGCAGCGTCGCGGGCGAGGAGCGGAAGTTTGGCTATGACGTGAGTTTTGGCAGCGAATCGCAGGGATATGACTTCATCCCCCGCCTCTGGGCCACCCGCCGGGTGGGCTACCTGCTGGATGAGATCCGCCTGCGCGGGGAGAATGCAGAGCTGAAGGATGAAGTCACGGAGCTGGCGCGCAAATATGGCATCGTCACGCCCTACACCGCGTGGTTGATCACCGAGGATGAGGCGAAGCGCAATGTGAGTTCACGCTTCCGCCTGCTGCCGCAGTTGGAATCCGACCGCGATGCCCGCCGGCAGGCGGCGGCCTCCTACGACAGTCTCAAGCGTGAGAAGGCCGGTGACGTTGCCGTGGGCGGTGCTCAGGCCACCATGGAACTCAAGGCAGCGACCGCCCCGGCGCTGGCGCAGCAGCGGGCCAATCAGTCCGTGGCGCGCAGCTACAGCGGCCCCGCCCCGACAGCAGCCCCAGCCTTGCCCAGCCTCGCCAATCCAGTCCTGCGTGGTTCCGCGACGACGGCCTTGGGCCAGCCCAATGCCAGCGCGGCCACCCGGGTGTCCCAATACGCGCAGCAAAACCGGTTCGTCGGCGGCAAAACTTTCTTCCAGAACGGGGACCAGTGGATTGATGCAGCCGCGCACCAAGTGGCTGATGCCAAGAAGGTGCAGCTCAAGTTTGGGTCGCAGGAATACTTCGACCTGCTGACGCTTCACCCGGCGGCGCGCCAGTGGCTGGCGTTGGGCAAGTCCGTCCAGTTTTTCATGGGCGGAGTGCTTTACGAAGTGGCCGAGTGAGGTGGGAGCATTCGGGGCAGGGGGACCGATCAGGTGTTTCCCTCAGGGCAGTTCTGCCACGAACGGCATCGTCGGTGCTGGATGTCAGGCATGAGAGCGCTACGGGAAGTGGTGGATGAGTTGCTTCCGTTCTTCGCCTTCATGGCTTACGTGCTGGTGGAGGCGGTGGTCATTTACGCCATGCTCAAGTGGGCTGGAGCTGTGTGAACAGCGCGCGGCGTCCGGTCTGAAAAATCTGTTCTCTCGGCCTCCCCGCGCTGGCACGCTGCCGGCATGGACAAAACGCCGCCGCCGTTGATTCCCGGCACGCTCTATCTGGTTGCCACGCCCATCGGCAACCTGGAGGACATCACGCTGCGCGCCCTGCGCGTGCTGCGGGAGTGCGACGTGGTGGCGGCGGAGGACACGCGCCGCACGGGGCAGTTGCTGAAACATTTTGAAATCAGCAAGCCGCTCCTCAGCTACTTCCAGTTCAACGAGGCCAAGCGCTCCGAGGAGATTCTCGAACGACTCAAGCGCGGCGAGAAGGTCGCGCTCGTCACGGACGCGGGCACACCGGGCATCAGCGACCCCGGCGAGCGCGTCGTGCGCGCGGCGGTGGCGGCGGGGCAGCGTGTCGAAGCTGTCCCTGGTCCGTGCGCGCTGGTCGCGGCGCTGACGGCCAGCGGCCTGCCGACGGACGAGTTTCATTTCATCGGCTTCCTGCCGCACAAGTCTGGCCAGCGGCGAAAGCAGCTCGAAGCGCTCAAGTCCTTCGCCGGCACGCTCGCGCTCTACGAGTCGCCCTATCGCATCGAGAAGCTGCTCGGCGAGCTGAACGAAGTCTTCCCCGACCGCACCCTCGTCCTCGCGCGTGAACTGACGAAGAAGTTCGAGGAGTTCCTGCGCGGCACACCTGCCGAGCTGCTCGCGCTCGTGGCAAAGCGCTCGCTGAAGGGGGAGTTCGTGGTGTTGGTGAGCGGGGAAGTGGCGAAGGTGGCAGAAGATGGAGGCGAATCTCCGGCAGGAGAAGTGGTCAGTAATTAGTGATTAGTAATTAGTCCTTTGCCGACTTCAACATGACCACGACGAGCCAACAGTCAGGGTTGTATGTCGCGAGGATCATCGCGGTAGGGGTCGGCTTGGTTGCGTTGCCCTTCCTGCCGCTCGTTTTCGCAGACTCGATTCCTGAGCAGTTTCGATGGCTCCTGCTGCTTTGGATTCCGCTCGGTTTGCTCCTCTGGTCGCGGCTGGCGCGTCGGCTCCTGGTAAAGGCCAGCTACACGTGCCGGCAGTGCAGCCAGCATAAGGCGCGGATGGATGTGGCCGAAGGGACCGGCGAGGTGTTTCTGACGTGCTGCTCGTGCGGCTTCCGGGAAAAATCCAATGTTGTCGCTTGGGGCGACGGCTCGCTCGAACCTGTTTCACCATCCAACCCGCCAGCCCGGCCCGAAGTGCCGCCCACTAAACACTAATTACTAATCACTCTCCATGCCCGCGCCGCGCCCTGCCCATCTCGCTCTCCTTGCCGTCGCCCTCACTCTCCATGCCCGCGCCGCCGACTCCGCCGCTGGCCACGACTTCTTCGAGAACAAAATCCGTCCGCTGCTCATCGAGCACTGCCTCAAATGCCACGACGGCGCGGCGACGGACAAGCCCAAGGGCGGGCTCGCGCTCGACACCCGCGCCGGCTGGGAAAAGGGCGGCGAGAACGGCCCCGCCATCGTCCCTGGCCAGCCGGACAAGTCGCTCTTCATCCGCGCGATTCGTTATGCAGACAAAGACCTCCAGATGCCGCCAAAGGGAAAGAAACTCACGGCCCAGCAAATCGCACTCTTCGAGGAGTGGGTCCGCCTCGGCGCACCCGACCCGCGCACCGGCAAGCCCTCCG
>CAIPBN010000944.1 GCA_903863315.1 uncultured Verrucomicrobiota bacterium
GGCATCCAAGCGCGTCAATACAGCGGGGACGGTGGCGTGCGGGAGGGCATGTTCACCTTGAGCTTGAACCTGCCGTGGTGGAACGCGCCCAAGTATCGGGCTGACTTGCGCCGCGACGAGGCCAAGGTCCGCACCGTCGAGGCGGAAATGGCTGACTACGAGTTCAGCGTGCGCGAGGAAGTTCTGCGTCTCACGCTCGCCACCGACACAGCGCATCGCGAAGCGGTCCTCTATCGGGACGAGATTCTCCAGCGCGTCCAGCAGGCGGCCGCCTCGCATCAAGCCATGTGGGAGCTGAACCGCGGCACATTGCGCGACGTGCTCGACGCTCGACGTTCCTTCCTCGAAGGTCAGCTCATGCACGATCGCGCCATCGTCGAGCAACATCAGGCCCTCGCAGACCTCGCTGCGTTGTGCGACCTGCCGGATTATTTCCAACTCGGCCGGCTGCTGGTCCAGCTCGCCGTCCCGGCGCAGCATCAACACACAGCTCCTGCGCCGCCAGCCGAATAGAACGCACACGTATCTTTCACTGCTAAACAATTTAACCGGCATGAACGCCAAGCTTCCCCTCGCCCTCCTCGCTACCGCCGCGCTCGGTGTTGCGGGCGGCTGGTTCGCCGCGAACCATTTCTGCGGCGCGCACAACCACGCGCCCGCCGCCAAGTCCGATTCCTCCGGGCGCAAGGTGCTCTACTACCAAAGCTCCATGCACCCGTGGGTGAAGGCGGACAAGCCCGGCAAGTGCACCGTCTGCGGCATGGACCTCGTGCCGATTTACGAGGGGCAGAAGGGCTACGAGTTATCTGCGGGCACCGTGAGTCTCGGCACGAACGCGATTCAGGCGATGCATGTGCAGACCGCCGAGGTGAGCAAGCGCCCGCTCCTCCGCACGCTGCGCGTCGCCGGCACGATTGACGACAACGACGCGAAGCACCGCCGGCTCTCCGCCTACGTCGAGGGCCGCATCGAGAAGCTGCATGTGAACTTCATCGGCGCAGAAGTGAAGGCAGGCGAGCCGCTCGCGACCTTCTACAGCCCGATGCTCCTGAACGCCGAGCGCGAATACACGCTGCTCTTCCGCCAAAGCCAGATGGCGCACAACTACGCGCTCACCGCCGAGCATAAGCGCCTGATGAGCGCGGCCGAGCAGCGCCTCGTGCGCTACGGACTCACCACCGCGCAGATTGCGAAGCTGCCCTTCAAGTCGGAGACAAATCACCTCAGCGAAATCCTCGCGCCCATGAGCGGCACCGTCGTCACGCGCGAGATTTACGAAGGGCAGTTCGTGAAGGAAGGTGACAAGCTCTTCGAGCTCGCGGACTTCTTCACCATGTGGTTTCAGTTCGACCTCTACGAACGCGACTTCGCGTGGGTGCGCGTGGGGCAGGAAGTGGAAATCACCGTGCCGAGCGCGCCCGGCAAGAAGTTCGTCGCGGCGATCGCCTTCATTGACCCAAACCTCAACGACTTGACCCGCAGCGCACGCGTGCGCGTCGAGTTGCAGAACCCGCTGCTCACGGTGCAGGGCAAGTCGCGCCGCGAACTGCTCCACAAGACTTACGCCGAGGCTGTCGTGAAACTCGACACACCAGAAGCACTCGCACTCCCACGCGCCGCAGTGCTGCACACCGGCGACCGCACGGTAGTCTATGTGGACAAGGGCGGTGGCGCCTACGAGCAGCGCCGCGTGAAGCTGGGCCGCGCGGGCGATGAGCATTGGGAAATCCTCGATGGCGTTAAGGCCGGCGAACGCATCGTGACCACAGGCAATTTGCTCATTGATGGCCAAGCGCAGCTCAATTCGCAGGCCGGCGAATCCACCAGCGCCGCTCCCACCGCGCCCGCGCAGCAGCACACACAAACATTGCCGCCCGGCGTGAAGCCCTACCCGCTCGACGTGTGCATCGTCGGCGGCGAGAAGCTTGGTTCGATGGGCACGCCGGTTTCGCTGATTTACCAAGGCCAGCAGGTGAAGTTCTGCTGCAGTGGTTGCCAGCCGGAATTCGAGGCGAACCCGGCGAAGTTCCTTCAGAAACTCTCGGTGCTCCCCAAGAGCGCTGCTCCACAAACCCAAAACACAAACACCCAGAAACCATGAAAGCCACATCTGTAATCCTCATCACCACGTTTGCCGCCGCAGTCCTCATCGGTTGCGACAAGAAAGAACCCGCCGCACCGAATGCAGACGCGCCGAAAACCGAGGCCCCGAAGTCTGGCGCTGACGCCAAGACCGCCGCCAAGCCCTATCCGCTCGACGTGTGTCTCGTCAGCGGCGAAAAGCTCGGCTCCATGGGCGCACCGGTGGTCTACGTCCACGAAGGCCAGGAGATCAAATTCTGCTGCAAGAGCTGCCTGCCTGACTTCAAGAAGGAGCCGGCGAAGTTCCTCGCGAAGCTCGCGCCGAAGAAGTGATGACCGCCCGCGCCGCACATCCCAAGGAGTGATTACGCATGATTAACCACCTCATCGCCTGGTCTCTGCGGAACCGCTTCCTGGTGGTGTGCGGCGTGTTCTTCCTCATCGCGTTTGGCACGCGCGCGCTTTACCGCACGCCGGTAGACGCAATTCCCGACCTGTCCGAGAACCAGGTGATTGTGTTCGCGGACTGGGCGGGGCGCTCTCCGCAAGAGGTTGAGGACCAGGTCACTTATCCGCTCTCCGTCGGGCTGCAAGGACTGGCGGGCGTGAAGACCGTGCGCGCGAACTCGATGTTCGGCTTCTCGATGCTGACGATCATCTTCGAAGAGCGCGTGGACAATTACTTCGCCCGCACGCGCGTGCTGGAGCGGCTGAATCTCCTCGTCGCACAGCTCCCCGCCGGCGTCGTCCCGCAGCTTGGCCCCGACGCGACGGGCCTCGGCTGGGTTTATCAATACTACCTCCACGTTGACCCGCAGCTTGCCCGCGCTCCGACACACACGAACTCAAATTCCGCACTCCACACACCGCATTCCGCACTGGGATACGACTTGGGCCAACTGCGCGCCCTCCAAGACTGGTTCATCCGTTACCAGCTCAACGCCGTGCAAGGGGTCGCGGAAGTCGCGAGCATCGGCGGCTTCGTGCGACAGTATCAGATTGAAGTCAGTTCGCTCAAGATGCGCGCGCGCAAGGTCACGCTGAAAGACGTGATGGACGCCGTCGGCGCGAGCAACCTCAACGTCGGCGGCAAGGTTATCGAGGAGAACGGCATGGAATTCGTCGTGCGCGGCCTCGGCCTCGTGAAGTCGCTCGCGGACCTGGAGAACATCGTGCTGATCGAGCGCGGCGGCATTCCCATTTATCTTAAAGACATCGCAACCGTGCAAATCGGCGGCGACTTCCGACGCGGCACGCTCGACGTGGACGGTCGCGAAGTGGTCGGCGGCATCGTCGTGATGCGCAACGGCGAGAACGCACTCGCTACTATCAACCGCGTGAAGGAAAAAATCCGCCAAATCCAGCCGAGCCTTCCGCCCGGCGTGACCATCAAGTCCTTCTACGACCGCGCGGAACTCATCGAGCGCACCATTGACACGCTCAAGCACGCACTCGCGGAGGAGATCATCCTCGTCACGCTCGCGCACATCATCTTCCTCTGGCACTTCCGCAGTATCCTGATTGTCACCGTGCCGCTGCCGCTCTCGATTCTCGTGTCGTTCATCCTCATGGAGAAGTTCGGCATCAGCTCGAACATCATGTCGCTCTCCGGCATCGCCATCGCCATCGGCGTGCTCGTGGACGCGGGCATCGTGATGACGGAGAACGTGATTCGACACTGTGAGCGAGCGGAGGAGGAGAAGCGGCAGAAAGTAATTAGTGCGGGAGTGATTAGTAATCAGTCGTCAGTCAGCGGAGCGCCGGTCTCCGACCCGGCGTTAAGTGCGACTGCACAACCGAATGTCGCGTCGGAGACCGGCGCTCCGAACCCATCTGCATCCGCGCCCACCGCCCCACTAAGCACTCCCGCACTAATTACTAATCACTCCTCCATCCGCCTCACCGCCGAGGAAACCCTCGCCGTCGTCCTCGCCTCCGCGCAGCAAGTCGGCCGCCCCATCTTCTTCGCGATGGTCATCATCATCCTTGCGTTCCTGCCGGTGTTCGCGCTGTCGGGCCAGGAGGGCAAGCTGTTCCACCCCCTCGCGTTCACGAAGACCTTCGCGATGATTGGCTCGACGATTCTCGCCGTGACCATCGTGCCCGCGCTGTGCTCGTTCCTCGTGCGTGGCCCGTTCCACTCCGAAGACCGCAACTGGGTCATGCGCGTGCTGCTCGCCATCTATGACCCGGTGCTCGACTGGGCATTGCGTTGGCGGAAGACCGTCATGGCGAGCGCGGCCTTGCTGCTCACGCTAGCGCTCGCGATGGCCTTTGGCGCGCCACGCGAGTGGGTGCAACAACTGGAAAAGTCCGGTCATCCCAAACTCGCGCACGCGTTCATGGGTTTCGGCAAGGACTTCATGCCCACGCTCAACGAAGGCTCGCTCCTCTTCATGCCCGTTTTGTTGCCGAGCACGTCGCTCACCGAAGTGAAGCGCGTCATGTCGTGGCAGGACCGTGTCATCCGCGAACTGCCCGAGGTCGAGAGCGTCGGCGGCAAGCTGGGCCGTTCCGAAACCGCCACCGACCCCGCGCCCGTCGAGATGATCGAGACCACCATCATGCTCAAGCCCGAGTGGCTGCCCACCAACCGCACCTATCTCGGCTTCATCACCATCCCCACCGTCTATCGCAACCCCGCGTGGCGGCCCAACTCGACGAAGGAAACCCTCATCGCCGAACTCACCGAGAAGCTCGCGAACGTCCCCGGCTACGTGCCTGGCTTCCTCCAGCCCATCGAGAACCGCATCCTCATGCTCTCCACCGGCATTCGCGCGCAGCTCGGCGTGAAGATTCTCGGCGGCTCGCTCGACGACTTGCAGCGGAAGGCCTTCGAGGTCGAGCGCGTCGTGCGCGAAGTGCCCGGCGCGGTGGGCGTCGCGCCGAGCCGCGTGCAGGGAAAGCCGTATCTCGAAGTAGAGGTGAACCGCATCGCGATGGCGCGCTTCGGCCTGCGCGCGCAGGACGTGCTCGACGCCGTCGAGACCGGCCTCGGCGGCAAGGTGATTTCCAC
>CAIPBN010000945.1 GCA_903863315.1 uncultured Verrucomicrobiota bacterium
CGGTCTATGTCGGCGGACGGCTCACGGCGGAGCGCCAGGATGGCAACGTGGACATGCTCTACATCACCACGCTGTCGGCGGCCCGCATCATTCGGGGCAAGCTGCTCTGTGGCATCTACCTGCTGGTTCTTTTCTTTAGCGTGTGCACGCCGTTCATGGTGTTTACGAACCTACTGCGCGGCATTGACCTGCCGACCGTTTTCGTGCTGCTTGTCGTGGCGTTCCTGCTGTCCGTGCTCTCGCTGCAAACCGCCATCTTCCTCTCGTGCCTGCCCGCGAGCAAGGGACTCAAGCTCCTCGTCGGTCTCCCGGCCGGCGGCTTCATGATGGCCCTCGTGGGCATGATGACCGCGATGTCCATGGAGATGATGCGCGAAGGCATCGGCAGCCGGCTGGGGACGTGGAGCTTCTGGGGGCCGGCGTTGAGCGCGACCTTCATCGGCCTGCTGTTGTTTGGGTTCATGCACCTCGCCGCCATCGCGCTCGTGTCGCCCGCCTCGGCGAACCGCGCCTTGCCGCTGCGCAGTTACGCCACGGGGGTATGGTTGCTCACACTGTTGCTCACCGTGGGGTGGGCAGCTTGGGGGGGGACGCTTGAACCCATCGCTGCCTGGACCTCGTTCGCAACGGGCATTCTCATCGCCGCGTTGCTCATCTCCGTCAGCGAAGGGGATGAGCAGAGTGCCCGCATCCGCCGCACCATCCCCGAGTCCGGCCCCAAGCGCGCGCTGGCCTTCTTCTTCTACAGCGGCTCGGCTGGCGGTCTGGCGTGGACGTTCCTGCTCGCCGTCGCCACGGCGCTCTGGGCGAGTCTTTCCCTGGATGTGAAGCTGCTCGATTCGCTCTCGATGGCTTGGAGCGGGCGGGCGGCTTCGGCTCGCTCCTTCGGCGCGTTCTCAGGCGAGCTGGAAATGCCCCTGTCCACCCTCTTCCTCTACGCGCTGGCCTACTGTCTCTACGGCCTCTTCATCCACCGCCGGTTCCAGCCGCATCGCCCGGCCATCTTCGCCGGCCTGTGCAGCATCGCGCTCCCCGCGCTCTGGGCCATCGTGCCGAACCTCGTGCTCTTCTTCCTGAACAAGCTCTCGTGGGACGCTCTGCAAGAACGCCAGCTCGGCAACATCTTCAACATCATCGCGATGAAGGACCGCAGCTTCACGCTCGACCACCAGATGTGCGCCCTCGTGATGGTCGTCATCGGCGTGGGGTTGAACTTCCGCTGGTTCCTCGCCCAACGCCGCGCCTTCGTGCCGCTCGTGCGCGAAGCCGCCGCCGTCCCGCCCGCAACCGCCACTCCACCGCCACTGTCATGAGTGGAGCCACTTTCAACGCAAGGACGCACAGGCGCATAGGCGCGGAGAGCCAGGGAGGCAAAGGCAATTCGCCCCGTTGGAAGTTGAGTGTTGAGCGTTGGACGTTGGACGCTTCCCCCTCTTTGCGTCTCCGCGCCTTTGCGCCTTGGCGTTGAACCCCCATGTCCCCCCGCGAGCATCTCCTCTCCGGCGAAGCCCTCGGCCAGCGTTACGCGCTCGCCGTGCCGCAGACCGCGCTCGCGGGCATGACCGGCAGCCAGCTTGGCCGCC
>CAIPBN010000946.1 GCA_903863315.1 uncultured Verrucomicrobiota bacterium
TATCGCGCGGGTGAATACCGATGAGTTCTTCCGCGTCGCCGCACCCGGCGACCGTCCCGCGCAGCAGGCATGCTCAGTCACCGGTGCCCATGGCGCGGTGGGTCGCTACCGCTACCTGCTCTGGGAGCTTCAAGGAACTCAAGTCCCCAACACCACAAACACCAACTCCACTTTCTACGGAGAGATAGACGTCCATGAACAACGATAGCCAGCCTCCACAGCATCGCGGCGGCCTGCGGTTCATTCTGGCCGCCTTGCTCTTCGTGAGCTTCGCCGCACCGATCTTCGGGGCGCACATGCCCAATATCGTCCTCATTCTCGCCGACGATCTCGGGTGGGGCGACGTGACGTGCTACAACCCGCAGTCGAAAATTCCCACGCCCCATCTCGACCACCTCGCGGCACAGGGGTTGCGCTTCACCGATGCGCACAGCAGCAGCGGCGTGTGCGTGCCTTCGCGATTTTCGCTGATGACCGGCCTGCACGCCTTTCGCATGAAGGGCAAGGGGCATCCCGAGCCGGAGTTCCGGAATTACGGCGGCAATCAATCCACCGTGGCGCTCGTGCCCGCCGACGGCCCCACGTTGCCAGGGATCCTCGCCAAGGCGGGTTACGCCACCTCGATGATCGGCAAGTGGCACCTGGGATTCGATGACCTTTTGCGAAAGCCCACGGAGCCTTTGCGCGGCGGTCCGACGGACCGCGGTTTTCAACACTACTTCGGCATTCCCTCGTCGCTCGATATCGACCCGTATGTGTTCATCGAGGGTAATCGCATCGTGACGCAAGCCACCGAGGACATGCCGGCGCACGCCTCGACCGGCTGGCCGGACGATCGGATGGGCGAGTATTGGCGCGCGGGCAAGGCCGCGCCGGAATTTCGTCATGCGGACGTCCTCGAGCAATGCACCAAACGCGCTGAGACCGAACTGCGTCGGCTGGCTGGCGATGCGGGGCGGCCGTTCTTTGTTTACTACGCCATGCCGTCGCCGCACTCGCCACTGCTGCCCTCGGCGCCGTTTCGCGGACGCACGAAAATCGGCATCTACGGCGATTACGTGGCTCAGACCGATGACGCGGTGGGTCGTGTTTTGCGCGTGCTGGAGGAAACGGGTGCGGCAGAAAACACTCTGGTCATCGCCACGAGCGACAATGGGCCCTTTTGGTATCCCGCCAATGCCGAGCAGACCGGCCATGCCGCTTCGGGACCGTGGCGCGGGATGAAAGGTGACGCATGGGAGGGCGGGCACCGCGTGCCCTTCATCGCGCGCTGGCCAGGACACATCCCGGCAGCGGCAACGAATGATGCTCCCATCTCACTGACCGACCTCCTTGTCACCACCGCCGCACTGCTCAGTCTCCCCGCCGAAGCCACTTCCCCCGATGGCGTAGATTTTTCACCGGCCCTGCTGGGCAAAGCATGGACGCGTCCGGAGCAGCGCCCGCTGGTGGCGCGGTCTTCCGGCGGAGCGCACATGCTGCGCCATGGATCGTGGAAGTTCATCAGCCAGCTTGGTTCGGGCGGTTTCAGCAAGCCGCAGAATGAGA
>CAIPBN010000947.1 GCA_903863315.1 uncultured Verrucomicrobiota bacterium
GACCAGACGATCGTGGACCTGGTGCTGATGGACGTGGGCCGCGTGTATCAGGCCCGCCGCGAGCAGCTGCAACGGGGCAAACCGCGCCCGGGACAGGAGCCGGATGACACCTGGCAGGCGCTGGCGCAGGAGCGCAACCAGTTGGTGCGCCAGTTGGTGGGCGTGGACTTCACGACGGAGCTGCAGGCCTTGACGGAGGAATTCACCCCCGGCACGCGGGTGCCCACGCTGGACTTTCTGCCATTGGAAAAACAGGTCGTCGCCCGTCGGTTGTTCGCCGTGGCGCAGGAGCAGGAGGACCGGGTGGTCCAGTCCAGCGACGGCGTGCTGGAGGAGGCCCAGAGCGAGCAGTTGCGTGAGATTCGCGCGCAGGCTGAGCGGCAGCTCCAGCGGTTGCTCAGCCCGGAGGAATTCGCCGTGTATCGCGCGCAAGCCACCGCGCAATGATGTGCGGCCCGCCCCGGCCGCGCCCCGGCCCCCTTGCCTTGGTCGGTCACCGGCGCCGGCGGACCTTCAGATCTGCTGACCGGATTTTTCCAGCACCGTGCGGATGGCGGAGAGCATGGTTTCCCGGCGGATGGGCTTTTGAAGCAGTAGCGGCGCGTTGGGGCCCAGGCGTTTGATGCGGGCTTCGGAGTCCGAGGCGGCGCTGAGGATCACGGCGGGCACATCCGGTTGAAGCTGACGCACGGCATGGATTAGCGCCACGCCGTCCATGAAGGGCATCACCATATCGGTGATGATGAGCCGGATGTCGTGTGGCTGTTTGCAGAAGAGGGCCAATCCCTGCGCGCCGTCATGGGCGCAGAGCACGCGGTAACCCCAGCAGGAGAGCATGGTGGAGAGAATCATGGCGTTGGAAGCCTCGTCATCCACCAGCAACACCAGTTCGCCCTGGCCGCGGTTGGCCTCCTCGTTGGTCTGGGCCAGCGCGGTGGGGCTGCTGTCCGCATGGGCGGGAAATAGGATTTCAAAGGTCGTGCCCCGGCCCTGCTCGCTCAACACGCGGATGACACCATTGTGTTTGCGGAGAATGTTGCGCACGGTGAAGAGGCCCAGGCCGGTCCCCTCCCCAACGGGCTTGGTGGTGTAAAACGGCTCGAAGATGCGGGCCAATTGTTCCGGAGCCATACCGCAGCCAGTGTCACTGACGCTGATGCAGGCCCACTCGCCGGGGTGCGCACCCGGATAATGGGCCGCGGCCATTTCATCGAGGTGTTGCTGGCTGACCTTGAGCTCAAGGATCCCGCCCTTGGGCATGGCGTCCAGCGCGTTGACGCAGAGGTTCATCACGAGCTGGTGGATCTCCGTGGCGTCGGCAATCACGGCCGGGGCCGGACGGCAGATCTGCGTGCGGAAGTCCACGCCGGGTCCACAGGTGCCGCGCAGAATCACGCGCATCTCCTCTACCATGTATTTAAGCGAAACGACCTGGCTGCTGCCATCCAAACCCCGGGTGAAGGCGAGCAGGTTCTCGACGAGCTTGGCGCCGCGCGCCGCGGCATCCAGGGTGGACTTGAGAAGCCGTTGCTCGGGTTTGCCCTCCACCGCCTTGAGGAGAATATCGGCCCCGGCGACCATTGGCGTGAGGAGGTTGCCGAAGTCATGGGCGATGCCGGCAGCCATGCTGCCGACGGCTTCCAGCCGTTGGAGGCGCAGCAGCTGGGTCTCGAGGCGGCGGCGCTCCCGGAGGTCGTGGAGGTGAATCTGGAGGCAGGCGTTTGACTCCCATTCCACGCGCCGGATGTTCAGCTCCACCGGCACGCTATCGCCCTGTGCATCCACCAGCTCGGTGTTGCAGGTGGTCGCCCCGGGGGAGCCATCCCAGGCTTCCTGAAGGACGCGCAGGGTCTGGTCCCAGTGGAGCGGGTGAAGCAGTTCTCGCAACTGGCGATTGGCCGCGGGCCCGGAGAGATTCTCCCGTAGCAGGCTACGAGCGGCGAGGTTGAGATACTTGATGTTGAAGTCCGCGCCCAGGATGAGGATGCCGTCCGGGGCAAGCTCGGAAATTTGTGCCACGCGCTCGCGCTCGGCGACGAGGCGGCGGAAGCGGTTCAGACGGGCGATGTTGCGGACGCGCAAACGCAGTTCCTCGGTATCGACCGGCTTGGTGAGAAAGTCATCCGCGCCCGCCCGGAAGCCATTGAGCCGGGTGTTACGGTCGTTCAGGGCAGTGACGAGGATGGTGGGAACTTCGCGGAGGGTCTCATGCTGGCGAATCCGGCGGCACACTTCGAAGCCATCCACCCCAGGAAGCATCACGTCCAGCAGGATCAGGTCAGGTAGCCCATGGGGCTTGCCCGGCTCAGACCTGTCGGGGTCCACGACAGATTTTGCCAGATAATCGAGCGCGGCAGATCCATCCCCAAACGTCAGCACTTCACAATCCATGCGGGAAAGGAACTGACACATGATGTCCTGACAATGGGCGTCGTCCTCGACGAGGATGACGCGGAGAATATCGTTCATGGAGTGCGGCGGGTTGGGTAATGCATCGGGAGGCTGGACTAGGCGGCGGGGGGTAAGGTTACACCTTGCGCGGGTGGGCTTCCTCCGCCGGTGCCGGCGGACCGTTGAAGGGGAGCGTCACACAGAACTTGCTGCCCACGCCCAATTCGCTCTCCGCGGATGCGGTGCCGCCGTGCAGTTCGGCCAGTTTGGCCACCATGGCCAGGCCCAGCCCCGTGCCGCTGTAGGAGCGCGCCAGCTTGGAATCAATCTGGACGAAGGGCTGGAAGAGGCGGGACATGTTCTCAGGGGCAATGCCGATGCCCGTGTCCGCGACGGTGAACTGCACGGAGAGGAAGTCGGGCGTGGGGGCCGCGGTGAGGGTGACGGTGCCGCCCGCCGGCGTGAACTTGATGGCGTTGCCCAGGAGGTTCACGAGGATCTGGTTGAGGCGCTGCGGGTCGCCCCGGAGGCTGGGCAGGCCCGGCGCTATATCCGCCAGCAGGCGGATCTGTTTGGACTTCGCCAAAGGTTGCAGCATGTCCACGCAGGTGCGCCCGAGGATGGTGATGCGGATGGTGTCCATGTTCAGCGTCAGCTTGCCGGACTCGATCTTGGCCAGATCCAGAATTTCCCCGATCAGCAGCAGCAAGCCCTGACCGCTCTGCGTGATGGTCTCCAAGCTTTGTCGCTGACGCTCGGTGATGTTGCCATGCACCCCATCGAGCAACAGCTGCGTGTAGCTGAGGATCACCGTAAGGGGCGTGCGCAGCTCGTGGCTCATGGCGGCCATGAAGGCGTCCTTGTGGCGGGCGGCTTGCAGAAGCTGCGCATTGGCCGCCCGGAGGGTCTGAACCAAGTGCTCGATCTCCTCCTGGTTGGCCTTCAGTTTGGCGGCGGTGGCCTGGGCCTCCGTCATGTCCCGCAGCACGGCCGTGAACCCGCGCTCGCCGGGGGCCTCCCAGCGGCTGAGCGCGATCTCCACGGGAAATTCCCGGCCATCCTTGTTGAGGGCGGGGACCATGACCCGTTTGCCGGCCAGAGACATGGTGCCGGACTCACGGGCGCGCGTCATGCTTGACTCATGCGCGGCGCGCAACCGCTCGGCCACGATGATGGCCACCGGCTGCCCGCGCACGGCGGCCAGCTCATGACCAAACATGGCCAGCGCGGCCCGGTTCATGTCCATGATGCGCCCTTCGGTGTCGCTGATGACGATGGCATCGGACACGGAATCAGAGACGGCGCGCAGTTGATCCGAGGTGGCGCGGAGCTGGCGGGTGCGCTGCTCCACGGACTGCTCGAGTTCCCGGGCGTGTGCCACGGTGGCGTCCCGGGTGCGGGCAATGAAAAAGGCCAAGCCGATCAACAGCAGGGCGTTGACAGCCACCGAGCCGTAGAGGCTGTATCGTGTCTGTTCATTTAGCTCAGACAGTTCCGCCCTTATGGCCATGTTGAGAGCGGTGAGGTTGTGGTTCAAATCGTCAAATTCTTGATCGAACTCCTGATCCGCCGCGGTGCCGGTGCGGGCTGCCGCTTTGAGCCGCATCCCCGCCAGCGATATGAGTTGGGCACAGCAGCGGGCTGCCTCGCGGGCGCTTGATGTAGCGGAGAGGGAACCGCCGGCCGCCCCCTCGGAGCTAAGGAGGGGGTGGGCGGCGATGTGTTGGAGATTGGCGGCGGCGCGCTGGAGCTTGTGCAGCACCTGCAGGCTGGGATCCACGGTCTTATCTCCGGCGAGGTATTCCTCGAGCCAAAGGTGCGCCCGGGAGGTTTCGACGGCGGAGACGCGCTCCAAATCGAGCAGGCTTTGCACCTCGATCTGGCGCAGGCTGACTTTTGAGGCATTCCAGCCGGTGCCCAGGCAGACGATTAAGGCCGCCACCAAGGTCACAATCACGGGGTTAAGGTGCTGCAAGGGTCCTTTCATGGGGAAGAGGGTTCTGAAATCGCGGACAGGTGCAGGTCATGGCCGGGTGATAGTGCCCATCAGTGCCGCCGGCGTGACGAATGTAAAAACCCCAAGGGGCTATGCCGAAGGAAGGCATGCCCCGGACTGACTTGGCTGCTGAGCTTGATCGAATAAAAATATAGTTTTGCAAATCTCGTGCCAAAAACGGGTGATCCCTTTTGCCACGGGCAAGGCGGGTTGATTTCCAGCGACGCAGTCGCCGCGCATGGAGCCAAGGAACAGGCCCGCACTGCGACCGTCAGGCGAGGCAAGCATGTAAGTATTTCCGCCCCATGGCCTCCGGGCTGTAATTTGTGGGTGTAAATTTTTCTGTTGGACTCATGGAGACCCGCACGCCTGCCGGGGCAGACGGCCAGCCCCTAGGGGCGCTGTCCCGGGTAGAACACCGCTAAATCCGGGGCGAAAATGCGCGGATACTCCAGATTTGTCCCCCCTCCCCCAATCACCCACCGCGACAGGCAGCCGCATGGCAATTGTCATGCTATGAGAATGCTCCGCTTGGCTCAAAAACGGATCGTCTTGATCGAAGACCATGATGAACTGCGCACGCAGTTGCATCAACTCCTGGCCTTGGCCGGTTACGAGGTCTGGTCGGCTGAAACCGGGGGTAAAGGGGTGGATTTGATACGTGACCGCCGGCCCGATCTGGTGATTACCGACCTGCAAACCCCGGGCAAGGACGGGTTTCATGCGCTAATGGAGATGCGGGATGGGTTCCGTGCGATGAAATCTCTCGTGATTAGCACCGGCGGTGCGTTTGGCGGGATGGAAAGCCTTGATCTAGCCCAGAAGCTCGGCGCGACAGAAGTGCTGCCCAAGCCCTTCGCCATCATCGAGCTGTTGGCCAGGGTGGGTCGGCTGATCGGCCCGGCGCGGGAAGCGTCGGAAATGGCCCTGCCTTATCAGGCCACCGCATCACCGGCAGATACGTTGAAGCTCAAACTCTGGAGAAAATCATCATGAACACGATGGCATGGCTGGAACTGGACCAGATCGAACGCGTGCCGGTGACGGACAGGATGGTCTTGGGCCGGCACGCGACCTGCGATTTGGTGCTGCCCTATCCGAAGTTGTCCCGGCAGCACGCCATGCTGTTCAAAGACGCCCAGCACTACTGGGTGACGGATCTGAACAGTCGCAACGGCACCTGGGTGCGACAGCGCCGCATCCAACAACCCCTGCGCCTGCGGAGCGGGGACACGATCGCTTTGGACGACTACCACTTTGTTTTTTACCAGCGCAGCCCAAGTCAGGCTGACCTCGATCGGAAGCTGGCGGCGCTAGAGGCGGCCAAGGCCACGGTCTGCACCGACGCCTACGTCACAGTGGCGATAGGTCGGGTGGCGGTCGGGTTCGGACTCGTGGTCGAGTCCCAAGATGAGGCGGCCGAGCGGCTGTTTACAGATTACTTCGGAATCCCGCCCGGCGGCCAGCTAGGTCTGCCGGCGGACATCAACAAGTGGCTCCGCGGTGGCCAGTCTGAGCGGCACCCCTTGTGCGTGCGGTCGAACCGATCGCGATTGGTGGTCACCCATTTGGCCATCGGAGAGCGGGCCCAGCTTATCCTCACGGAGGAAGTGCACTACATGAGCACCAAGGCCTTGGACTCACTGGGCTTGAGCCTGGAGGAGCAGCGGGTGATGAAGATGCTGGCGGAGGAGCGTCCCGCCGAGGAGATTTCCTACGCGCTGAATATTTCGCAAGGGCAACTCCCTGTGGTGCTGAGGGAGCTGGCCCACAAGGTGAAGGCCCCTTCGGTCGACAAGCTCGTCCCCTCGCTCATGCTCACGTTGGGAGTCGACAGCCAGCGCAACCGGCCCGCTGCCTTCAACATCGAATCGCCCATCGTGGACCGCAGTTCGGAAGCCCCGCCGCCCCCTTCGGCGATTTCCGAAAGCCCATCACGGCCGACCGGTAACCGCCTTTCACTCCGTGGTCTTTTCGCCTTTCGCTGAAACTGCACGGCAACCCACCACCAACCGGTTAGCAAAGGAGTGTGAATACCACCTGCGGTCAGGTCATCCATATACCCGCGTCTTTCGGTCTTATCATCCAGCCTGTCCATAATGACAAGCGACACTTCCCAGAATACAAATACAGGAGCCGGCCAGGGGTTTCCCGCACCACCGTCGGCCCGTCATTTGTTGTTGGTGGAAGACCATGAGCCCGCGCTGGTGGCGGTTTCCGATTATCTGGCAAGCAAGGGCTTCAAGGTAACGGCCGCCCGCAACGGAGCCGAGGCGGTCGCATCTTGCCAAGGGGGCTTGCCCGACCTGATCCTCATGGATGTGCAGATGCCGCTGATGGACGGTCTCGAGGCGACTCAGAGGATACGGGCGCTACCCGGGGGCAAGGCGGTCAAGATCGTTACCTTTACGGCCTTGGCAATGCAGGACGACCAAACGCGTTGCCTCGCTGCCGGCGCGGATGCCTACATGTCGAAACCCTTCCGTTTTTCGGAACTGCTGGGCCTGATCAACCGCCTGACGCAAAGCTCCGGCTGACCCTTCTCCTATATTCCCCACCCGCGCTGGCATCCCCCCAGCACGAACAACTCACCCAACCCGGCGTGGAACCACAATATCAAATACTTATAGTGGAAGACGATCCGCACATCCGGCAAGCGCTCGTCGAGCTGTTGTCTACCCAACCCGGGATCATGCTCCTGACTGCCGAGAGCGGCGACGCCGGTCTGGCAATGGCCGCGCGTTACAAGCCAGACATGATGCTGCTGGATGTGATGATGCCGGGGCTGGACGGCTACGAAGTTTGCCAGGCCATCCGCAACCTGAAGGACTTGCGGGAACTGCCGGTGGTCATGTTGACCGCCTTGACGGACCGGGAATCACGCCTGAAAGGAATCGAGGCCGGCGCCGATGATTTCATTACCAAGCCCTTTGACTTTCAAGAACTCCGGGCACGCGTCAGTTGCATTCTGCGCCTCAACCGATATCGGAAACTGTTGCAGGAGCAGGCGCGGTTCCAGTGGCTGGTGGAAGGTGCGGAGCATGCCACGCTAATGGTGGACACGCTGCTGGAGGTGACCTATGCCAACCCGGCGGCCAAGCGCCTGCTGACCGCCACGACTTTGCCTCGTGGGAGCCGTAACTCACTGGTCGGCCTGCTGCGGGCCAACTTCACGTTGGAGCCCGCTCGGGCTTGGGACGACTGGATGGCCCGGCCGGACAAGGCGCCGGCCGAACCGCTGCTGCTGGTTCGCAGCGGCGCGGCGCAGGGCACCAGGCATTGGTATCGCTTTGAAGTCCAATCGGGCCAAAACCTGCGCGGAGATGCGGAGCGGGCCGTCCATCTGGTCGACGTCACCCACCAAATGGCAGAGAATCTGAGCCGGTGGTCGTTCCAGAGGATGGTTTCACTCAAGCTGCGGGCACCGCTGACCGGACTGATGGGATGCATGGGCCTGCTAAGCGATGACTATTGCAGCAACGCCGCGCCCGAAGACGTGGACATGTGGCGGAGCATGCAGCTCAGTGCCCGGCGAGTGGTCGACGTGGTGGAAAGCGTGCTCCGCTACGCCGACGTGTCACCCGCCAACGCCGGGGACAACCGTTTGGCCATCAGCAGTTTGGCAGACATGATAAGCCGCTGTGCGGAGGCGGCGCAGATCAAACAAGTGCAGGTGGAGATCGCCGCGGAAGTGCAGGCGGGGCACCTGCATATTCCGGAAACCGCGATGGAGCTGATTCTCGGCGAACTGTGTGCCAATGCGGCGAAGTTCCACCCTCAACAAAATCCCAAGGTGCGGGTCTCAGTGCGCCCCAAGGGCAGCGTCGGCACCACCTGGATTGAATTCATGGACGATGGAGTTCACCTAGTCCCGGAGGAATTGGCCAATGTCTGGCGTCCTTACTTCCAAGTGGAGCGGCACTTGACGGGCGAGGTTTCAGGGTTCGGACTGGGGCTGCCCATGGTGGCCGCGCATCTGTTGCAATTTGGCGGGACCTACGAAATGACCAACCGCCCCGACCGCCCGGGACTCATAGTGTCCTGCACCCTTCCGTGGTCCCCCGGCCCAGTCCCCACCCCGCCCTGACTCTTGCGCATGAATCGCTCAATCCCGGGGGCAGGATTGCCGTCGGCAGAAAAAGTTTTTGCAGCTGACGCGGCCGGGACGTCGTGCATGATTTCCACCAACTGATGACAAGGCGCGAAAACCCCCAAGTGCTGGTAGCCGACGACGAAGATGCCATCCGGCACCTCGTTGACTTCATGCTGGAGAAGGCAGGCTTCGATGTCTGCGCCGCCGCCGATGGAAAGGCGGCGCTGGAAATGGTGAACGAGGACTTTTCCGTTGTGCTGCTCGACCTGCGGATGCCCGTCATGGACGGGATGGAAACCTTGAAAGTGATTCGCGAACGGCATCCAGACCTGCCGGTGCTGATCATGTCCGCCCACGGTGATGTCCGCGACGCGGTGCGTGCCATGAAATTGGGGGCTTTTGACTACATCCAAAAGCCATTTGAAGCCGATGAACTGCTGGGCCTAGTCCGGCAGGCCAGCCGGATGAAGGCCACCTTCGACCAAAACCGCACACTCAAGGCGAGTTTGGCAGAAGTCACCGAGTCGAGCGGCTTCGTAAGCCAGTCGCCCGCAGGCCAGGAATTGTTCACCATGGCCAGGAAAGTCGCCGACACCGAGTCCACGCTGCTGCTGACCGGCGAAAGCGGCGTGGGCAAAAGTCTCCTGGCCCGAACCATTCACCAACTCAGCAGGCGGCGGTCCGGGCCGCTTGTATCCGTCAGCGCACCCTCCCTGCCCCGGGAACTGCTTGAGGCTGAACTGTTCGGCCATGAGCGTGGGGCCTTCACCGGCGCCCACCAGCGTCGTCTGGGCCGCGTCGAGCTGGCTGATGGCGGCACCCTGTTCATTGATGAGGTCGGCGAGCTTCCCTTGGATCTCCAGCCCAAGCTGCTGACCTTTCTCCAGGACCGGCGCTTCCAACGCATCGGCGGCAGCAATGAAATCACAGCCGATGTGCGAGTCATTGCCGCCACCAACGCCAATCTGGAGGAGCAGGTTCAGTCCGGTGAGTTCCGGGAGGATCTTTTTTTTCGGTTGAACGTCATTCCCATCTCGATCCCGCCGCTTCGCGAACGGCAGGCCGACATCCTGCCGCTGGTCAAGCTGACGCTGGAACGGATCGCACGAGTGCGGGGCATGCCGGCGGCCAGCCTAGCGGAGGACGCTCGGGAGGCCCTGTTGCGCCATAACTGGCCGGGAAACATTCGCGAACTGGAGAATATCATGGAGCGCGCCTCCGCACTCTGCACGGCCGGCGTCATTCGCCGGGAGGATTTGCGCCTGCGCGAAATCGCCCGCCGGTCCCAGACCTTCTCCGGTTTCGAGACTCAATCTCCGCCCCCATCCGGAACGCCGGCACCAGCTCCTGCCACGCCGGAGGAGATCATCCCCTTGGAGCAACAGGAACGCACCATCATCGAGAATGCGATCCAAGCCTGCGGGGGTAACAAGGCGGTGGCCGCCCGCCGCCTAGGCATCAGCGAGAAAACGATTTACAACAAGTTCAAACGCTTCCGGGCGGAGAATCAGGCCTAGCGGCGATTAAGCAAGGTGCGGACCGGCCCACGGCGGGAAGGCGGGGGTCGACATCAGCCCGGGTGGGCAGCCGGGGCGGAAGGAAACCCGCCGGGGCCTTTGACGGGCAAAACCACGGTGAAGGCGCTCCCTTGTCCAACTTCGCTCGTTACCTTGATTTCTCCTTTGTGCAGAAGCACCAACTTGTGCGCCAATGCCAGACCGAGGCCGGTTCCTCCAAACCGCCGGGCTAGGCGGCCGTCCACCTGTGAGAACGGGGCGAACAGCCGTGGCAGAAAATCCTGCGGGATCCCGATGCCCGTATCAGTCACAGTCAAGTGGATCGCATCCTGTGCCGCGCTGGGATTGACGACGAGTTTCACGTGGCCGCCTGGTTCAGTGAACTTGATGGCGTTGCCGAGCAGGTTAAGTAGCACCTGCCGCAACCGCCGCTCGTCGCCCCAGACTCGGGGCAGGTTTTCGTCGATAATGACCTCCAACTTCAGCTTGCGCTCCACCGCCAGCGGACGCACCAACTGCCCGGTGGCCCCGCATAATTCCGCAACTTCAACCCACGTCGCGGTGAGCACTTCGCGTCCGGCGTTGATCTTGGAGAGATCCAGCAGATCGTTGATGAGTTCCAGCAGGTGGCGTCCTCCCTCATCGATGAAGGACATGGCCTTGGTCTGCTTTTCGTTCAAGGTGCCATGGGTGTTGGCGAGCATGACCTCCGAGAAGCCGAGGATCGCCGTCAACGGGGTGCGCAATTCATGGCTCATGGCCGCGAGAAACTCATCCTTCAGCCGGGCTGACTCCGCCAACTTCAGCGTCATCTCCTCCAACTCGGCCGTCCGTTCTGCGACCTTATCCTCCAAGAGCTCGTGGGTGGCCACCTGAGCCGCCCGCGAACGTTGCCGCTCGAAGACCCGCCCGAGCAGTTGGCCGATTTGTGTCGTGGCATCAATAACTGTTTCGTCCGGAGCCAAGGCAGCCCGATGGAGAAACGCCAGCACCGCGACAACTTCGTCTTGGACAAAGACCGGGAAGGCAAAGACCGTCTCCAGCCCGGAGCCGCGGACCGGGTCTTCCGGATGGCTGCGGGCGCAGTCGGACGCCCAAATGGTGCGGCCGGTTTTCCAGACCCGACCCAGCAGTCCCTCGCCCATCCGGAGTTTGACGGCGCTCAGCCGCCGGTCAAAGTCCGCCAGTTCCGCAGTGGCAGTGCCCCAGGTGATGTGCGCGTGGGCAAGCCGCTTGCCGGCCGAAAGGTCGGCCACCAGAAAGGCATGACCTAGGGGCCATTGCAAATAACTGCCCAAGGCGTCCATCACCGTCCGCAGAGCGTCAACTGGAGTTTCTGCCAGAGCGCTGGCTTCCGCGCTGGTGCGCAGCAGGCGGTCGAGCTGCTGCCGCTCGTAGAGCCGCAGGATGCCCTGCTCGGCGATGTTTTCAGCCTGGCGTCGCGCGATGCGTTCCCGTTCCAACTGCCGCTGCAGCAAGTTCAACTGTTCCTCCGAAACGACCAAGGGCATGTTAGTGGCTCACTCCCTGCTGCCAGCGCACTTCGAGCCGGCATTTGTTGTGCCCACGATGCAGGCACTCCGGATGGTCCAGCTGGATCGGGGTGTGGTAATGGGCCGCCGCCCCGACGATGAGTCCCTCCGCCAAAGCGCACAGCCGCCGCGGAGAACAATATCGGATCACCAATCGATCATGTGCCGGCTCCTCGAACTCGAATTCCGGCACCTGGGCATCCGGGTATAACTTGCGCACCTCCGGATGGATTAGGTTGTTTAGGCTCAGCAGAAATGACCGCAGGTTGCTGTGCGCGGCAAACAGCCCGGGCATCCGGTGCGCAAAGGCCCGGATCATGTGCGGGCCGAACCAGCGCAGCACCTCCGACGGCTGCCAACCCCGTCGTAACGCATAGGCCTCCACCAGGCGGACCAGCTCCGCGTCGGCATAATTACCTAGGGAAGTGTAGCTTCCGAGCAGGTTCGCATCCTGAAGGATGGCATCCCAATACGCCTCGTCGTGCGCGGCAGTAATTGCTTCTTCGAGCAGGTTAAAGACGATCCCCTTCATAATCGTTGATGAACTTAGTGATGCCCTTCGCCTGCCGGGAGCGTTGCTGGAAGGCTTGGAGGCGATCTGGTGAGATTGACTGCCGACTGTCTTTGAGAGGCTGTAATAATTGACGGAAAAAATTTCGTATTACTGAAATTATTACCAACAAACACCGGCATGGGCAAAGCGAAATTGCCGGGAGAAATTGGCGGATCACCCAAAAGGTTTAGTTTTCACCCCCCTAATCCGGGTGGCGCGGTTTCTGCATGGGCAGGGTGAAATTTGACTGACAAAAATGGGATCCAACGAATCTGCGCTCTCAGCGGGGCAAAAAGCCATCGATTTCCCTGCGCCCGACCACCCACTCGCCTCCGCGACCAGCGAGATGGCAGCGGCAAGTCCGGCCCTCCAGGACCGAACGGCGCGCGTCATTCTGGTGGAGGATAATGCCGACCTGCTGGAGGGACTGCGCCTGACCTTGGAGAGCTCCGGACGGTTCACATGCTGTGCCGCCCTGACTGCTCTGCCGCCTGATTTGGGGCCGCTCGCGCGGCTCCGCACGGATCTGGTGCTGTTGGATATTCATTTGCAGGGCGTCAACGCGCTCGACCATCTGCCGCGGCTCAAGTCTCTTCTGCCCAACGCCCGCATCGCCATCTACAGCGGCGACGAGGATGCCGAGCAGGTGCACAAGGCGGTCGCCCTGGGAGCGGATGGATACGTGATCAAGGGACTGCCGCGGGACGCCTTGCTGGCAACGCTGGATGGCATCCTGCGGGGCGTTCCCGCCCTTTGCCCACGCGCTGTCACCGGATTATTCCAACACCTTCGAATGCCGCCGCCCGCGCTCATTGGGCAGTCCGAACTCACCCCGCGGGAATACGAAATCGTTGACCTGCTTTTGCGCGCCCGGCGGGCCAAACAAATCGCCTCCAGTATGGGCATTTCCGACGAGACTGTGCGCACCCACATCCGCAATATCTACAAAAAGCTGGACGTCTCCAGCCGCGCCGAACTCATGCTGCGCTTCAGCCCACAGCTAGCGGATCGCCGGGGGCCAGACCACCGTAGTAGCCCCCGTCCGGAACGGCGTCGCGGCCGTTCCAGCCTAGCTGTTCCCACTTCCACCCCAGTTGGCCCATCGCCAGCCTGACCCTTAAAACACTCCATTTGGAGGATTTACGGCCGCCGCCCAGATCATGTTAATCTGAGAAGAATGCCTAAAGCTTCCTAACCCACCTTCAAACAGCCTTCTATCCATCATGACGACCCATCAGCCTAATCCCCAAATACGGCTCAACGCCCGTCGTATCCTGCATAAAGCCCAACGCTTCTCGGACACACGGCTCCAACTGGCGCCAGTGTGGACCTGTGCCAAGCGCACCGACGCGGAATTGGCCAATAGCATTAAGGATCTACAACACGCGTTGGGGGAATTGGAAGCGGCCACGAGGCAACTGGAAACGGAGGAGGCCAAGGTCAGCGGAGCACTGCGGGGGCAAAAGGCCGTGGTGGAAGAGTGTCTGACTGCCGCGTTGGAGGCGTTTCCTAGCCAGGCCAATCGGATCAAACTGGTCAACCGGGCCTTCTCCAACGCCGGGGAGCTGCGACGTATGCAACTGCAGGCGGTATCATGGGAAAAAATCTGGGAAACCTTGGATCCCAAATGGCAGCCCATCCCCGGGCTTACCCTGCACGGCTTCCGGGAACGCCGGCTGCAACTGGAGGGCGAGTGCTCGGAAGCGGGCAGGCTCTGGATGAAATGGCGGCTGGCTGATGAGATCTGCCAGGCCATCGCCGCCCGGATTGAACAAGACTGCGTGGCTTGGGCGAGCGAAGCGCAGCGCCGATTCCCCGATGCCAGTTATCAGGGCAGGCTGGTTAGTGAATGCCTCCTGTCTGTCTAAGCCCGCCAATCCTTGCCCCTTTAAGCCCATGAATGCTCCGCTCCATCCAAGAACCAATGAGTGCCTCTCGCTCCCAGGCACCGGCAGCCTCCAACACCCAATAACCCACGGTGGCAAGGCTCGCTTGGGCCACCACTGCCGCTGTTTCCGTTGCGGCTTGACTGCAGTGTGCGGTCCGGAGCGCGACTTTTACACGACCGAGGATGCAGCCGGACCCCTCTTCTGCGAAAGCTGCATGTGGGGCATCGCCGCCAAAATTCTCGCGCTGGCGGATGCCGGACTGGTCCCCGGGCGCTACCTGCCTGCAAACAATTTAGTCACCAAACTAAACCCATAGTTGTATCCCACCCACATCCGCAGCATGGGGCTTGAACAAGTTCCAGCGTTCCCAACCCCAGCCTTTTAATACCTAGCTAATGACCGAACCTAAAACCCTCCACTCGTCCCCTCCGCCCAGGATGGTCCCGGTGCCACGCTGGCAGGTGGCTGTGGCGCTGCTGGCCATCACCATTCTGGCCGCGTGGCTCACGTGTCACATGCTGCCAAGAGTGGTCAATCTCAGCGGCTTCTGGGCGGTTTTGGTTCATGGCGCCGTGTTTACGATCATCCTGTTCCCGCTGATGCAACGCTTTGCCTTCAGCCCCCTGATGGGACACATCGCCGCAAGGGAGCAGTATGAGCGAGAACAGCGCCACGCCGAGGAACAGCACCGAATTATCCTGCAATCGGCGCAGGATGGTTTCTGGATCGCCGACGGCCATACCGGCCGGCTGCTGGAGGTCAACGACGCCTATTGCCGCATGAGCGGTTACACCCAGCAGGAACTGCTTGAAAAGCACATGTGGGAAATGGACGCCGAGCGACCCTCTGATCCGCAAGCGGACGCACGGCTCATCCAGGAGAACGGCAGCGGCTATGCGCGCTTTGAGCGGCGGCACCGGCGCAAAAACGGGGAGGCTTACCACGTCCAGATTTCAGCCCAGTATTCCCAGTTGCGCGGCGGAGTCTATGTGGTTTTCCTGCAGGATATTTCCGAGCGCCTGGCGGCCGGGGAGGCCCTCCGGAACAGTGAAGCCCGCTTCCGCAACCTGACCGAAAACGTCGGCTCCGCGATTGTAACCGCAGATGACGGCGGCAGCATTATCTCTTGGAACCGCACCGCCGAGGCGATTTTCGGCTATCCCGCAGCCGAAGCCCTCGGGCAACCGCTGGACACCATTATCCCGGAACGATTTCGCGAGGCCCATCGGGCCGGCATGGCGCGGTTCAAGCGGACGGGAGAACCCCACGTGCTGGGCAAGACGATCGAGCTGCCTGGCCTGCGCCGCGACGGCTCCGAATTCCCCATGGAAGTCACGCTGTCAATGTGGTCGGACGGCCGGCAACGGCTGTTCACCGGCCTCATGCACGACATCACGGAGCGCAAAACGGCCGAGCAGACCGTGCGCGACAGCGAGGAGCGCCTGCGTGATCTGTTCGAGCACATGAATGACCTGGTCCAGATCGTGTCGCCCGAGGGAAAACTGCTGTTCGTAAACCGGGCCTGGCGGCAAACGCTCGGCTACGCGCAGGACGAGATGTCCGCCTTGAACATCTTCCAGCTCGTCAGCCCGGACTGCCGGGAACATTGCGGGGCTATTTTTCAGCGGCTCATGCAGGGAGAGGATGTGGGCGTGGTGGAAGTTCAGTTCGTCAGCAAGAACGGCCAGAAGCTGGACCTCACGGGCCACGTCAACATTCGGTTTGAAAACGGCGTGGCCGTGTCCACGCGGGGCATCTTCCGCGATGAGACCAAGCGCAAGGCGGCCGAGATGGCACTGCACGAACTCAACGCCTCGCTCGAACGGCGGGTGGAGGAGCGCGCGGTGGCCATCCTGTCCCTCCAGGCCAAACTGGAACAATTGCTGAGCACGGCTCCCGTCGTCGTCTACAGCCTGGACACGCAGCGGGAGGCAGCGCCGAGCTACGTCAGCGAAAACGCCCGGCGGATCCTTGGCTTCGACCCCACGGATTTCCCCGCGGACGTCGGATGCTGTAGCAGTCAGATACATCCGGAGGACCGGGAGCGGGTGTCCACAGCCCGCCGGCAACTGACCCTCACCGGGCGGCAGGAGCTGGATTACCGTTTGACCGGAGTGGACGGCCAAACCCGTTGGTTTCGCGACCAGATGAGCCTGATACGGGATGCCTCTGGCACGCCGGTGAAAATCGTGGGCTGCCTCGTTGACATCACGGAGCGGAAGCTGGCGGAGACGGCGCTGAAAGAGAGCGAGTCCCGGCTGCTTGAAGCCCAGCGGATCGCCAAGTTTGGCAACTGGGAGCTGGATCCCAAGTCCAACCGGCTATACTGGTCCGACGAGGTCTGTCGAATTTTCGGGGTTGATCGCGCGGCCTTCCAAGGGACCTTGGAGGAATTCTTTGCTCTCGTTCATCCCGAGGATCTGAGCAGCTTGAAGGAGGCCTATCAGTGTGCCTTGGCCACAGGCGAACCCTACCAGCACGTTCACCGGATCTGTCCGCCGGCTGGTGGCATCAAGTATGTCGAAGAGCAGTGCCAGGTCGTTTACTCTGACGAGGGCGAGCCGCTGCTCTCGCGCGGGACCGTGCAGGACATCACCGAACGCGTCGAAGCTGATCTGGCCTTGCGGTCCAGCCAGCAGCGCTATGAAAGTGTGATCCGTCATATCAGTGATGCGCTCATGGTGGAGGATGTGCAAGGCAAGGTCGTTTATGCGAACGAACGGTTTCTGGATCTGTTCAGCATCGGGCCGTCGGAACTTAAGGAGTTTCAACTGGCCAAACTGTTGGACCAGCAGGCGTCCAGCCAGTTGGCCGACTATCGCAACCGCCTGTCGCGTCACGAGCATACTGATGCCCGCGTCGAATTTGAGTGCCGTCAACCCAGCGGCCGGCGCATCTGGCTGCAAATGAGCATCGCGGCGGTGCTGGACGGAAAAACCCTCACCGGCACCCAGTATCTGCTGCGGGACATCACCAAGGAACGGGATGCGCAGCGCCAACTGCAGCATTCCCAGCGCCTTGAATCCCTTGGCACGCTCGCCGGGGGCATTGCCCACGATTTGAATAATGCCCTGTCCCCCGTCCTCATGGGCATGGAGTTTCTGCGGCAGGAGGCCGGCGGGGGCTCAGGCTCGGCCATACTGGAGACGATGGAGAGCAGCACGCACCGCGCTGCGGATATGGTGCGGCAGTTGCTGACTTTCGCCAAAGGAGCCGAAGGAGCGCGGGTGGCCGTGAACCTGAGGCACTTGATTAAGGAGATGCAGGGCATCATCAAGGGCACCTTTCCCAAGAACATCGACATCAGTGTGCGCTACTCCAACGACCTGGCTCCCGTGCTGGGCGATGCCACCCAGCTGCATCAGGTGCTGCTGAACCTCTGCGTAAACGCCCGCGACGCCATGCCGCTAGGCGGCAAGCTGAGCATCGACGCCGAAGAGGTGGACGTGGACGCCCTCTATGCCGCCTCCGTGCCCGGGGCCCAGTCCGGGCATTATGTGCGGGTGCGGATCCGAGACACCGGCGCAGGTATTCCCGCGGGGATCATCGACAAAATTTTCGACCCGTTCTTCACCACCAAGTCCCCGGACAAAGGCACCGGTCTCGGGCTCTCCACGGTCATGGGCATCGTCAAGGGCCACGGCGGGTTCATCCAAGTTTACTCACAGCCCGGCAACGGTGCCTGCTTTACCCTCCACCTGCCGCCGGAGCGCTCGGGCACCGCCGCTGCACCGGCACCACCGCCCCCCCAGGCCGTCGCGTTCGCCGGCAACGGAGAGAAGGTGCTTCTGGTGGACGACGAGGCCGCCATCCGGAACATCGGTTCAGCCTTGCTTGAGGGACTCAATTTCACGCCCATGGTGGCCTGCGACGGTGCCGAAGGGCTCATGGAGGTGGCCTGCCACAAGGCTGAACTGCACGCCGTGCTGACCGATTTGCACATGCCCAACATGGATGGCATGGGCTTTATCCGGTCCGTGCGCCGAGTCTTGCCCCACATCCCGATCATTGCGATGAGCGGAAGATTCGACGGCGCATCCCTGCAAGAGCTCAAGAACCTCAAGGTCAACGTCACGATCAATAAACCCTTCACGGCCTTCGAGCTTGCGTCGGCCATGCAAAGAATTCACTCGTAGTCGCATGTCCCACATCAGCACCCAGGGGGTCGGGCCCAAGCGCCAGCCGCAGCCCCTGCAACTCCCGGTGGCTGGGCATCGCCCGGTTACCTCCCCGCCCAGTGATCTAGGGGAAACGCGCTCCTGCGCTGCCGCCCGCCACAGGGTGAGGGCTGCCGGCATCAGCAAGACATCGACGCCCTCCTGCCCTGTTGATAAGGTGCGCTTCGTGATGCCCTTCGTCCCGCTGCCGGATGGAGCCAACTGCGTGCGTTCCGGACGGACGGCCGCGCTGCCCGCCCGGGCCCGGTCCAGTAAGGCCAACCTGCTCGCGCGGCCTGCAGCCGGATGAAATCCCTGACCCGGAGAAAACCCTACCTGCTGGTTGCGGCGGGCCTGCTGGGACTGCTGGTCGGCTTGGGGGCGCTCTTTTGGCGCGCGGAGCGCCGGAATGCCACGGCGACGGCGTTGGAGGACGCGGTGCTGACTTTATCGGAGGAGGCGAATTTCGACCGGCAGCAGTTGGAAAATGTCATCCATAAAATGGCCGACAACGCGCGGCTTTTTGCCGCACTGCCCGCGGTGGTCGACGCCGGCTCCGACGGCGGGCGGGATGCCGTAAAGCTGCGGCTGCAACAGGTTTTTGTGGCTGCCATCCAGCACGGCGATGACCTTGCCCGGCTGAGCTTCACCGCGGTGGCGGAGGGCGGACGGGAACTGCTGTGCGTGGACCGAAATCCGGCGGACCGCTTGCTGCGGGTCACACCGGAGAACGAGCGGAAGGCAACCGTCACCGACCGGGACATGCAGCGTGCCCTTGCGCTGAGCCCGGACGAAATCCTGCTCTCGCTTGCGCAGGGCGACCAGGCGGACGATCCGACCCGAACAGCTCCGCCAACGCAGCTGCGGTTTCTGAAACCAGTCAGGAACGGGGCTGGCAACGTGACAGGAATTCTCGCCATGGATGGTGATCTGGGTCCGATACTAACCCGGCTTGGAGCGCCTCTTTCGACTCCCGGCGCAATCCGGCATGGAACCTATCTGACGGACCATCAGGGACGTTACCTGCTTCGGCCCAATCAGTTGGCCACATCAATCACCTGGGACCAGGCCAAGATGCCCAAGTGGGAAGATGATTTTACGCCGGCCGATGATCTTGTGGCCGGGCTGGGAAGGCCACTACCCAGTGGGATTCAGGCGCTGACCGCCCGAGACGGAAGCATATGGCTCGCCCGCATGGATGAAATCTATCTCGGCGGGGCGGCCAGCAGCGACACGTTACGCTTGTGGCAAATAATACCTTTGGCGTTCGTTCAGAAGGGCATTGGCGCCATACTGGCCGACCGCTTGAAGCTGGGAGCGGCCATGGGCGGGCTGCTGGTGGCCGGCTTGGGAGTGCTGGCAATCCTGCTCTTCATCACAAGCCGCCGAACCCAGGCCACCCGCGACCCGGTTCCGCAGCTGGGCAGCGGAGTGGAACAGCGGGGTGCCCTGCAAGCCGGCGTGCTCGCTACTTTGATGGGACTTTTGGCCGGCGGCACAGCCTTGTTTCTGCTCGGCCAAATGGATGCCGAACTCGCCCGCTCGCAGGCCGAATCAGCGGCCACGATCGCCATCGAGCGGGTGGTCGATGCGCTGGATGACTCCGAGCATGTCGTGCAGGCCCTGCGGCAACTGCCCCTGAGGGACATCACCACGCAGGAGGAGTTTGCGCGGCGCATCGCACGGTTGGCCGGCAAGGCGGGTCCGGGCGTCACGCTGCAATGGTCGCCCAAGGGAGTGGTGCGTTATATCTTCCCGCTGGCCGGCAACGAGCCCGCCATTGGCCACGACCTGCGCGCGGATGCCCGGATCTGGAAATTGTTGCACAAGTCCATTCAGTCTGGTCAGGCACACTGGGATGGCCCCTTTGAGCTGCGCCAAGGGGGAGTGGGCATGGTGCTCCGCATGCCGGTTTATCGCGACGGAGTCCCTGCAACGGAGGCAAGCTTCGAAGGGGTGGCCACGAGCCTAGTCAATGTGTCCCTGCTGATGCGGCGCCTTGTTGCGGAAAGACCGGAGCACGAACTGGGGGTGTGGATCGCCAACGGCGA
Source organism: uncultured Verrucomicrobiota bacterium (assembly GCA_903863315.1). GTDB lineage: Bacteria > Verrucomicrobiota > Verrucomicrobiia > Limisphaerales > SXTU01 > SXTU01. The sequence goes on from CAIPBN010000947.1 coordinate 20,180, forward strand.
CGAGCCATTAAGGCAAGCATGGGGGCGAACGGACCAGCCCCCCGGTGAAAGCCGCACCCGCCGGGTCCTGACTAGCATCAGCAGCATGGGCCTGGGGGTTGAAGTAGCGGCGTGGCCGCGCGAGGCGACATCCGGGTGGCGCTCGTTGTCCCGGGCTCTGGGCTTGGGGCTGGCCGCCGGCCTGTTAGGAGCTCTGGCCTTCGCTCTGGAGAGCTGGCGCTCCGGTCTGCGGGCGCTGGGCAAGGAAAGCCTGAACAATCAATTGCTCCTGCAAACCGCCTCCGACGGCATCCACATTCTTGATGAACAAGGCAATGTGCAGCGGGTCAGCGACTCTTTCGCTCGCCTGCTAGGTTACCCCAGGGATGAAATCAAAGACTTAAACATCCAAGACTGGGATCCCGGGGCGACGCCCAACGCGTTCCGCCAACTGCTGGCCAGATTGGCAGGGAAGCCAGAAGGGGTGCGTTACGAGTCCCGCTATCTGTGCCGGGACGGTTCGCTGATCGAGGTCGAAATCTCCAGCCGCTTGGTGAACATCGACGGCAAGACCTTGTTCTGCGGCGCAACGCGGGACGTAACTGAGCGCAAGCAGGCGGAGGCGGCCTTGCGGCGAAGCGAGGAGCAGTTCCGCACGCTCGTGGAGTTCGCCCCCAGCGGCAAAGTCATAGTGAACGCCGAGGGCCGCATCTGCATGGTCAATGCCCAACTAGAGCGCGACTCGGGCTACACCCGCCACGAGTTGCTCGGCCAGTCCGTGGACGTGCTTGTGCCGGTTCGCCACCTGCACACTTACGCCGCCCACCGGCAGAGCTATGCAGAATCGCCAAAACCCAGGCTCATGGGGGCGAAGCTGGAACTGCATGTGAGACGTAAAGACGGCAGCGAATTCCCCGCTGATATCGCCCTAACCAACATTGAAACGTCCCAGGGGCGGCTGGTGGTTACGTCAATCCGAGACATCACCCCGCGCAAGGCCGCAGAGGCGGCGCTGCGCGCGGCCCAGCAGCGGAATGAACTTGCCCTCGCCGCCGCCAAGGTGGGCATCTGGGAATGGAACCTCGCCACGGACCAGGTCCGCTGGGACAACCGCATGTTCGAACTATACGGCCTGCCGCCTTCGGCTGATGGCCATGTCGATTTCGCCGTGTGGCGCAAAGCCGTGTTGCCAGAGGAGCTGGCGGCTCAGTTGGCGCAGGTGCAGGCCGTCGCCAGCGGCCAACTGCCAAAAGGGAAGCGCGAATTCCGGATTCGCCGCATCTGCGATGGCCGCATCAGGCATCTTGAGTCAGTGGAAACGCTGCTGCGCGACCCTGCGGGCAGACCGGAATGGGTGCTGGGCACCAACTCGGACATCACCGAGCTGCGCGAAGCCGACGCTGTCCGGATCCGGCATATGCGGACGCTGGAATGCGTCGATAAACTTAACGCGGCATTCCGCCGCGTGAGCAGCCGTGAGGGAACCTTGGAGGTGGCGCTGGACGAGATTGCCAGCATGCTCTATTGCGAAACTGCGTTTCTCCTAGCCCCTTCCGACCCCTCGGCCGGAGAATGGGGCGTGACCACCCATTCCAATCCTGACCGCACGCGCCGACGCCCGCTGCAAGGACTGAGAGTGGCGATGACACCCGCAGCAGCGGCGGTCTTTAGCCAAATCCACGCGGCGATCGAACCGATCGCTTTCGGACCGGCGGAGCCAGCGCCCGTGCCAACACCCTTGGCGGAAGCACTGGGCGGTAAGGGCGGTCTCGCCATATCACTCCGGATTCAGGGCACTTCACCTTGGATTCTGTGGCTCAAAGAGGACGGAGCAAGCGGGCTTTGGGACGCCGAGGCGCGCTGGCTGCTGACCGCCATCGCCCGGCGAATGGAAGATGTGCTCGCCGTGTGGTCCTCCGCCCAGGAGATTCTGCGGCTGAATGCTGAGCTTGAACAACGGGTGGACGCTCGCTCCATGGAACTCGAGGTGACCAACGAAATCCTCAAGCGCTCCAACCAAGATTTGGCCCAGTTCGCCTCCATCGCCTCCCACGACCTCAAGTCCCCGCTGCGCGCGATCGACACGCTGGCCGCCTGGATTAGTGAGGATCTGGGCGACGGCCAGTCACAGGCCATCCGGGACAACTTGCGGCTCATGCGTCAGCGCGCCCGCCGCATGGAGCGCCTGCTGGATGACCTGCTGGCCTATTCGCGGGCTGGAAAGGTGAAAGACGTCGTCAAGCTCGTGCAAGTCAGCGAGATGATTGACGAAATCACCGCCCTCATCGAGGTGCCGCTGGCCTTCAGGGTGCGACTGCTCGGCGATCCGGAGCCTTTCACCACGGCGGCGACCCCCCTGCGCACCGTGTTGCAGAATCTAATTAACAATGCTGTCAAACACCATGACCGCAAGGCGGGGAACATTGAGATCTCCGTCCACGAGCGCGGGAACTTTTACGAGTTCCGGGTGGACGACGACGGCCCCGGCATCCCGCCCGAGCATCATGAACGGATCTGGGGCATGTTCCAGACGCTGCAGCCCCGTGACAAGGTCGAGGGCAGCGGCATCGGACTGGCCCTGATTAGGCGGTTGGTGCAATACTACGGAGGCATCGTCGGGATAGAAAACCGGCTGCCGCGCGGGGCGCGATTTTTCTTCACTTGGCCAAAGACCATCTCCATCGAGAACGGAGCCGGTTGATACCAGGCCCCCGCCGCAGCCTCTCCCATCCATGCACTCATCTGTGAAGCCCGCCTTGCCCGGATGGCCGACTGCCGCGCTGTGCCACCTTTGGCTTGCCCGTCCCGCGCATCCCTTGGAGAACAGTCGTAAGAACTGGTCATGAACAAGCCTACTCCTCTCAAATTGCTGGTGGTTGATGACGACGACATCGACCGCATGAACGTGGAACGGATGCTCGGCAAGTCGGACTCCGAAGGCTGGAATTATAGCTTCGTTATGGCCCGCTCGAAGGCTGAAGGCATGGCGGCGTTGCAGGCTCAACACTTCGATTGTGTGCTGCTGGACCTCCGCCTGCCGGATGGTGACGGCCTGGAACTGCTGGCCGCCGCTACAGCAGACCGCCTTCGTCTCCCTCCCACGATTCTGATGACCACGCTCAACGACCGGCAGACGGCACTCAGGGCTCTGGCGCTTGGCGCACAAGATTATCTGGTCAAGGGGGAGTTCACGCACGCGATGCTGGTCCGGGCCATTCACTACGGGATGCAACGGGACCAGCTCATACAGGAACGCGACCGGCTGCTCCGGGAACTACAGTCGGCGATCGAAAACATCAAAACATTGAAGGGGCTGTTGCCCATTTGCAGCTCCTGCAAAAAGATCCGCGATGACAGCGGCTACTGGGACGCGGTGGATGCCTACATCGTCAAGCACGGGCTGGCCAGCGTTTCCCACAGCCTGTGCCCGGCTTGCATTCGCCATTTGTATCCCGGCATGGCCGATAAGATAATCTCGGCCACTGCGGCGGAAGAGCGCGCAACCAATCAACCCACCACGTGACCACGCCAAACCGCCGCCGGCCCGAGACTGCTCCATGCATCGTCTGCTCAAGCTCATCGCCATCGCGCTGACTTCGGCAGGGTCTCTGCAGGCGGCCGAACCGCCGGACCTGACGGTCCGCCTGATGGCGCCCTTGGAGCTCGCGGACTTCACCGTGGTCGGAGCGATCACCCCGGCTGGGGCGCTGCGCTTGATGAAGGAGAAGCTCAAGCTCGGCAGCCCCGAGGCCGACGCCTACGAATTCCTGATGGTGCCCGCCGACCAAAAGTCGAAGGACCCCAAGGCGGCCGAGCAGCGCATCCGGGTCGAGAACGTGGAGCAGTATCTGGCGGCGATGAAGCGCGGGGCCTATCCGATGAC
>CAIPBN010000948.1 GCA_903863315.1 uncultured Verrucomicrobiota bacterium
AGCGCTCGACGGCCTTCATGAGGCCGATGTTGCCCTCGTTGATGAGGTCGAGCAGGGGCAGCCCCAGCCAGTCGTAGTCGTGGGCGATTTTCACGACGAGACGGAGGTTGGCCTTGATCATGAGCTCGCGCGCGGCCTTGTCGCCCTGCTGGATGCGGGCGGCGAGGGCGATTTCCTCCTCGACGGTCAGGAGCGGCACCTGCCCGATTTCGCGAAGGTAGAGGCGGATGGCGCTGTCGCCATCGTAAGGCGTGCGGGCGCGCTCCTTGCTCTCGGGCAGCAGGCTGGGAGAAGGCGGGCGGCTGAGGGCATCCACCTCGGCCAGCGTCGCGGCAACCGTGGGTTTTTCCGCCGGTGGGCGCGGGCGCGGGCGGAAGGGATTGAACGCGGAGGGTGCCTTGGACGGCTTGGCCTGCGGAGCCGCCGCCGCCTTGCGGACCTTGCCGCCCGCCGGCTTGCGTCGGACGGGGCGGGGTTTGGTGGGTTTCCGGGCGGCCATGCTGGACGTGGAGAATTCGCAGTGCGGACGAACAGGGCAAGCATATTTGCCGACCCGGCTGGCCTGAGTTTAGCGGCCAAGGTTCTCCAGATACGCGATGCGCTCCTCAATGGGCGGGTGCGTGGAGAAGAGCGCCATGAAGCCGCCGGACTGGCCGGAGATCTTGAACGCCTGAAAGCCGGAGTTGGACCCTTCGGCAGCCAGTTGGGGATCGTAAATGCGCTGCAAGCCGCGCAGCGCCCCGATCATCTGGGCTTTGCCGGCGAGCAGCATCCCGCCAGCATCGGCACGGAACTCGCGCTGCCGCGAAAACCACGCGACGACGATGGACCCGAGCAACGTGAACAAGATTTGGAAGACGATGCCCAGCACCATCTCAATGAGGGCGTTACCCACACTCTGGCGGTCATCATCGCTGCTGCGGTTGCCCCCGAGGGCCTGGGCAGCCAGGAAGGCCAGCACGCGCGACAGGAACATGACGAAGGCGTTGATGATGCCCTGCACGAGGGTCATGGTGACCATGTCGCCGTTGGCGATGTGCGCGACTTCGTGGGCGATGACGCCTTCCGTCTCTGTCCGGTTCATCTGGTGCAGCAGGCCGGAGGAGACCGCCACAAGCGACCTGGATTTGCTCGGGCCGGTGGCGAAGGCGTTGACCTCCGGCGAATCGTAGATGCCCACCTCGGGCATCGCCGGCAGTCCGGCGCGCTGCGCATACCCGTGGACCATGCGGACCAGCTCGCGCGCTTCGGGGTCCTGCGTGCCCGGGTCAATCACCTGCACGCCCATCATCCACTTGGCCATCATGCGTGAGAGCGCCAGCGAGATGAACGCGCCGCCCATGCCGAAAATGAGGCTGTAAACCGCGAGGTAGCCAAGCCAGTTGCCACTGCCCCGCCGGCCCGCCAACTGCGGGAAGAAGTGCAGCACCACGCTCAGGACCAGGTAGAGCGTGACCATCACCAGCAGGTTGACCGCGACAAAGAGGAAGAACCGCTTGCCCATTTGCAGGAAGTTTTTCATGACTCGTTCAGTTGTTTGTTCAAGTTGCCGGCGCTGGTGGCTTTGGCTTGGACCAGCCAGCCGCCAGCGCGTTCAGTGAAGCGGGAGATGTGCCAGCCGCCAAGTAGAACCAAGGCGGCCGTTTTATAGGGCGCTTCCGCCGGACAAGCAATGGCGGAGGTGCGGACCGGCGCTCCAAGCTGTCACAGTGCGACGACTTCGGCACAGGTCCGAAGCCCCGCAATCAGACTCCGAACAAACGGTCGCCCGCATCGCCCAAGCCGGGCGTGATGTAGCCCTTGTGATTGAGCCGCTTGTCGATGGCCGCGGTGAAGATGGGAACTTCCGGGTAATGCTGCTGGACGTATCGGATGCCCTCAGGCGCAGCGAGCAGGTTCACCAGACGCACGCGGCGGGCCTTGCGTTCCGCCATGAGGTCCATTGCGGACACGGAGCTGCCGCCGGTCGCGAGCATGGGGTCCATGAGGATGATTTCAAACTGGCTCAAGTCGTCGGGCAGGCTTTTGTGATAGGTGGTGGCTTCCAGCGTGCTCTCGTTGCGCTTGAGGCCGATGAAGCCCACGCGGGCATGCGGAATCAACCGGAGGATCGGGTCCAGCATGCCCAACCCGGCGCGCAGCACCGGCACCAGCAACACCTCGTGCCGCAACCGCACCCCACGCGTCTTGGCCAGCGGCGTTTGCACGGTGATGGTTCGGGTGCCAAAGGTGCGGGTCGCCTCATAGACCATCAGCGCGGCGACCTCGCCCAGAGCCCGGCGAAACTCCTCCGGCTGCGTGGCCTGGTCGCGCAGGCGCGCAAGGTTCTGCTGGACGAGCGGATGGGTGATGACCGTGACGTTCTTCATGGCAGGCGCTGGGTTCACCACTGGCTACTGCAAAATCGTCGGGGACAGGAAATACATCCGCCCGGCTTGCAGGCGCGGGAAGTCGAGTCCGAGGTCCACCTTCACGCCGCGCGCTTCCGACTTGCCGAAGAGGCGGAAAAAATTCCCGAAGTTGAAGGGCTGTTCATACTTCACCACACTCGCCTCCGCGATCCCCGCTAGCTTCTTGGCGCGGTTCAAGGCGACTTCAAATCCCCCCAGCTCGTCCACAAACCCCAGCTTGTGCGCCTCTCGGCCCGAGAAAATCCGTCCGTCCGCATACGACTCCCAGTCGCTCGCCAGGGCGCGGCTCTCCTTGTCCAGCCCGGCCTTGGTGTTCTGCGTGCGCGAGGCGGCCCGGCCCTTGCCCACGACGGCCTTGAAGGTGCCGTAGGTTTCGTCAATCAGCGCCTGCACCATCTGGCGTTCGGCGGCGGTCACTTCCTCCGGCGGCCGGGTGCTGCTCATCATGTCCTTGAACTTGCCGCTTTTGTAAACCTCCGGACGGATGCCCACTTTGTCCATCAAGCCACGGACATTCAGTCCGGACATGATTACGCCGATGCTGCCGGTAATGGTCAGCTCATGCGCCACAATCCAGCGGCACGGCGCGCTCACGTAGTAGCCGCCGGACGCCGCGAGACTGCCCATCGTGGCCACCACGGGCTTGCCGGTCTTCTCCTGAAACTCGCGGATGATTTGATAGATGTCGTCCGAGGCCAGCACCTCGCCGCCCGGTGAATCCACTTTCAGCAACACCGCTTTGATTAAGTCGTCCTTGCTGGCTAGCTCGAACTCATCCTTCACCCGCTCCACCATGTTGCCGCTGCCGTCCATGTCGTGGCTGCTGATCACGCCGTTGATCTCGATGACGAGAATTTTATCGTCCACGTCTTTGTCGGTCAGCGTGTGCTCCTGGTAAAACTTGCCATCCAGCTTAGCCTTGCGCGGGTGGGAATGGTCGTGCCCGAACAACCCCACCAGCCAGAAGCCCAAGAAGCCTAGGGCAATCAACCCCACTGCCCACTTCCAACCGTTGCTTGATCGTGGCGGGGCTGGTCGCGCTGGATAAATCGGCGAAGGCCCGGGGGCGATGGAGGCGCTCAAGGGCGGAGGGGTGGCTGCCTGCGTGGGCGGAGGCGGGGGCACTGGATTTTCACTCTGTTCCATAGCGCAACGCTAAATCCGGGCCGGAGACCGGGCAAGTGCGATTCCCGACGGCGTTCACCCCCGACTTTTCTGATCGCATCGGCAGTTGCTTTTGGTGCAGGTGAAGTTTAATCCGGCACATGCTCGCTGCTGCAATCGGTTCGCCACTCCGCAGACTGGACACCACTGGGGCCGGAGCCCGACTGCGCGTGCTCGCGTTCCTGGCGGTCAGCGTGTGCCTAGAGTCCGGAGCCCCGCAGATGGCCCGCGCCGCAACACCTGCAGCACAGCGCGAAGCGGTCGCAAACTGGCCCAAACTCCCCGACCGTCACGTGCTCGGCCAGTGCGTCGGCGTTGGCGTGGACTCGCAGGATCACGTCTGGGTGTTCCATCGCAGCGGCCGCACATGGGGTTCGCCGTTTCCGACGCAGCCCATCGCGGAGCCCACCGTCAGCCGGCTGGACGGCCGCACCGGCGAACTCCTCGCCACGTGGGGAACCAACGAGTTCATCATGCCCCACGGCCTGACGGTGGATCACGAGGACAACCTCTGGCTCACCGATGTCGGTCGGCAGCAGGTCTTCAAATTCAACCGCGAAGGCCGGCTCCTCCTTGCCCTTGGCGAGCGCGGGCAGGCGGGCAATGACCGCACCCACTTCAATCTGCCGACCGATGTGGCCGTGCTGCGAGATGGTTCCTTCTATGTGAGCGATGGCTACCGCAACACGCGCGTCGTGAAGTTCACGGCGGACGGCCGATACGATTTCGAATGGGGCACCAAGGGCGCGGGCCCCGGCGAGTTCAATCTCCCGCACGGCGTGGTCGTGGACTTGCGCGGCCGGGTCATCGTGTGCGACCGCACCAACTCACGGCTGCAAGTCTTCGACCCGCGGGGGAAGTTTCTGGCGGAGTGGAAGGGGCCGCTCATCGGACGGCCTTACGGAGTCGCCGTCAGCCACGCGGGGCATGTCTTCCTCATTGATGGCGGCGATGCCCCGGCGCGCAGCGCTGACCGGCCACGCGCGGTGGAGCTGGATGCCGAGGGGAAAATCCTGGACCGCTTTGGCACCGGCGGCACCGGAGACGGCGCATTCCAGCTCGGCCACGACATCGCCGTGGCCCGGGACGGCGCAGTGTATGTGGCGGACGCGGCAGGAAAACGGCTCCACAAGTTTGTGTTGAAGCGCTGAACCGGTGCCCAGCCAAAGAAACGCCGTTGCCGCCTCCCCGCCTCCCACCCGCTCACCAAACGGTGTAACCGCCGTCAATGACCAGCGCCGCCCCGGTCATGTAGCGCGCGGCATCGCTCGCCAAATAAACCGCCAGCGGGCCAAGATCCTCCGGCTGGCCAAAATTCCCCTGCGGAATCTGCTCCCGAAATTTGGCGATGACCTCGGGATGCTCAGCAGACCACCGCTTGTTGGGTGCCGTCATGAAGCCGCCGGGGCAAATCGCGTTCACCGTGACACGATGGGGAGCCCAATCCGCCGCCGCGGCTCGGGTGAGCTGGATTACCGCTGCCTTGGCGGCCTCGTAGCTGCGGCCACCAATGTCCCGGTTGGCGACCATGCCGGAGATGGAGGCAACGTTGATGATCCGTCCGCCGGTGCCGCGCTTCACCATGGCCCCGCCAAGGTGCTTCATGCAGAGGAACGTGCTCGTCAGGTTGAGGTCCATGAGCTGCTGCCACTGCGCCAGAGTCTGTTCCGCCAGCGGCACGTTGATGCGCCTGCCGCCGACGTTGTTGATGAGGATGTCAATGGGCCCATGCCGCTCCAGCACTTGCTGGCAGATCAACTCGCACTCGGCAGGCTGGCTGACATCTCCCGGCATCTCCACAGCCATCCGGCCCAGCTTGCGGATGTCAGCCGCCGTGGCCGCCAACGACACCGCATCGCGGCCCACGAGCACGACATCCGCCCCGGCCTCCGCGATGGCCAAGGCCATTTCGCGGCCCAGCCCACGGCTGCCCCCGGTGATGAAGAGGCGTTTCCCGGTCAGCTTGAATCGGTCCAATATGTGCATGATGACGTGCCCGGCTGAGTCAACTCATTTGCCGCCGACGCGCAGCCGCAGAACGGGTCGGCTATCAACACACCGCCCAATGTTTGCGATGCTGGCGATGACCACCAGCACCTCAACAAGGCAAGAAACGGACAGCTATGGCCCCAGGTGGATCACCGACCCAAGCCGCCAAGCTCTCAGGCGCTGTGCGGTGAAGCCTGCTCAATCCAATCCATCACCGTCCCGCCTACTTCTTCACCAGCCAGACATTCCGGTAATAGACCGGGTTGCCGTGGCCTTGGAGCTGGATGGCGCCGCCGGTCGGGTCTTCCTTTTTGCCGCCGCCAGTCGGGCCAGCGATTTCGACCTGGTCGTGGATGGTCACGCCGTTGTGCTTCACGGTGATGATGGCGTTCTTGGTCTTCTTGCCCTCGCCGTCGAATTTCGCGGCGGTGAAATCAATGTCGTAGGTCTGCCACACGAGCGGCGGGAAGCACATGTTCACGCTGGGTTCGGTCTTCGAGTAGATGCCGCCGCACTCGTTGTTCTTCCCGGCGAGACCGAAGCTGTCGAGCACCTGGACCTCGTAGCGGTCCTGCATGTAAACGCCGCTGTTCGCGCGGTCCTGGCCCCGACCGAGCGGCTTGAACGGCAGCAGAAACTCAACGTGGAGCGTATAGTCCTGGAAGTCCGCCTGCTTGGTTTTGCTGCCGGAGGCGAGGAGCTTGCGGCCCAGCTCATCAAAGTGCCCGCCGGCGAAGGCGTCGCAGTTCGAACCGTCGAAGAGCACCACCGCGCCCGCCGGAGACTTCGCGCCAAGCGTCGGGCTCTGGCGCTGGACCTTCTTCAGCGCGAACTTCCCGCGTCCGCCTTCGCCCGTGAGTGCATCCTTCGTGAGCGTCCCCTTCCACGCCTCTTTCTCGAAGGCGACCTTTTCGCCGTCACGCTTCGCCTCAATCTCAAGCTTCGGCGACTTGTCCCAGCCCGCGCCAGGCAGGCCGCCATTCAGGAAGACCACGCGGAACGTGTCGTTGCCCAGCGCGATGACCTGCGCACCGAGCTTGTCGCCGGCAAACTCGCCTTGGAGATCGAAGTCCGGCCCGACGGCACGGGCTTCGGCCTCGGTTAGATAGGTGCCGGGCTTGGGCTTGGCGTCCGCGGCGAAGCCAACGGTGGCGGCAGTGAAGAGGGCGGCAAACAGGAGGGGCAGTTTCATGGATTGGGTAAAAAGAAAGAGCGCGGACATCGCTGCCCGCGCTGCTGGTTGAGGCGGAAAATTACTTCGCGGCGAGGGCGGTCTCGATGGCCTTGATGACCTCCGGCGCGTCCGGCGCGGTGCGCGGCTCGAAGCGCGCGATGACCTTGCCATCACGGCCCACGAGGAACTTGCCGAAGTTCCAGCCGATGTCCTTGCCGCCCTCGCCGATGAGCGTCTTGTAGAGCGGGTGGCGGTTCGGGCCGTTGACCTCCAGCTTGTCGAACATCGGGAAGGTCACGTTGTATTTCGTGGAGCAGAACGAGAGGATTTCCTCGTTCGTGCCCGGCTCCTGCTTGCCAAACTGGTTGCAGGGGAAACCAGCGACGACGAGGCCCTTGTCCTTGTATTTGCCGTAGGTGGCTTCGAGGGCCTTGTATTGACCGGTGAGGCCGCACTTGGAGGCGACGTTGACGACGAGGATGACTTTGCCGGAGAAAGCCTTCAGCGAGGTTTCCTTGCCTTTGATGTCCTTGACCGGCGCGTCATAGACGGACGCGGCGGTGAGCACGGAGGCGGTGAGCATAAGCGAGGCGAGCAGAGCGGTGAGTTTCATGGCGAATGTGTTGTTTAAACGAACGAGCTACCGACGAGCCGCTTGTGACCGGGATTCAGCCGGAAGGAATCGCCACAAAGAGGCACAGAAGGCACAAAGATGAACCGGGGTTGAGTTCCCTACGCCTTGCGCCTTCTGCGCCTCCTCGTGGCAAAAGCCCTGCTTAGCAGCTCACTTTGCCGGCAGCCACCAGATGTTCCGGTAGAAGATGGGGTTGCCGTGGTCTTGAAGCTGAATGGGGCCGGGCGTCGGGCCTTCCTTGAGACCGGCGGCGGTGGTGGCGCTGTTGACCGGAGCCTTGTCGTGGATCAGCACCCCGTTGTGCTTCACGGTGAGCGTGGCGTCCTTGGTCTTCATCCCGGCGGCGTCGAACTGCGCCTCGGTGAACTCGATGTCGTAGGTCTGCCAGGTGAGCGCGGGGAGGCACATGTTCACGGCGGGGCGGTGCTTGGAGTAGATGCCGCCGCACTCGTTGTTCTCACCCTTGAGGCCGAAGCTGTCGAGCACCTGCACCTCGTAGCGGTCTTGGAGATAAACGCCGGAGTTGCCGCGGTCCTGCCCGCGCCCGAGGGGCTTGAAGGGCAGGAAGAACTCAATGTGCAACGTGCCGCTCTGAATCATATCCTTCGATTTCGTGCCGCAACGGAGCAGCTTGCGGTCGTCCAGCTTGCCGTTCTGCCAGCCGTCGGCGCTGGAGCCATCGAAGAGCACTTTCGCACCGGCGGGCGGCTTGGCGAGGAGCGTCGGGCTTTGGCGGAAGACTTTGATGAGCTTGAAGGCTTTGCCCGCCGCGTCCGTGCCGGTGAGGAGTCCGCCGGCAACGGTGCCAGTCACCTTGCCATCGGCGCTCTTGAAGGCGGCCTTGGTGCCGTCGAGCACGCCCTCGACTTCGGTCTTCGCGGACTTGTCCCAGCCCGCGCCCGGCAAACCGCCCGCGTGCAACACGAGGCGGAATTTGCTGTCGCCCAAAGCGATGACCTGCGCGCCGAGGCCGGCATCGGCGTATTCGCCCTGCAACTCGTAGTCGGGACCGGCGGCGCGCGCCTCGGCCTCGGTGAGGTAAGCGGCGGGCTTGGGTTTCGGGGCGTCGGCGGCAAGGCCAAGGGAAGCCGTGAGGAGAAGAGAAAGAATGATGAGGTTAGTTTTCATTGAGTTGGTTGGTAGCGGCAACCTTCAGTTGGCGAATCAAGCGCAGGCTGAACGCTGCGACTACGGTTGCTTTGCGGTGAGTTTATGAACGGTGCTGAAAATCTCCTGGCTCACCGGCGATCCGTCGGCCGCCTTGAGGTTGAATTTCACCTTCATCTGCATCACCGGCTTCATGTCGGGGATTTCGAGGAAGACGGTCTTCTTGTCCGGCGCGATGCGGACGGCGGTGACTTCGAGCTTCTCGTGGCCTTCCTTCTTGGTGGCCACGTCGCTGTATTCCTTCGAACCGTAGCCGGCGGAGTAGATGTAGTTCCAACGCTCCACGGCCCAGTTCGCGGCGTCCGCGGCGGAGGCGGTGTCCAGCGCGCGGGTGAAGGTGATGGTCAGGCCGGTCTTCGTAGCGGAAAGCGTGTGCGGCATGTCCACGGGCTTGCCGGTGTAGCGGACGCGGGTGAACGCGCCGTCGCGGGTGCCGCGCGTCTGCCAGCCGCGCAGGCCGGTGAGGTAAAGCTGGCCGTCCTTGGGGTTGAAGCGTCCGCGCATCGTGCCGCTGGGGAACTTCAGCGGGAAGGGCGTCATGCCGGCCTGCACCTGGCCGTCCACTTCCTCGGTCATCACGTGGAAGAGCGTGCCCATACCGTAGCTGGTGAAGAGGAGATGGTTCTCGAACGGCCCCCATTGCTTGCTCGTGACCCAGGTCTGGCCGCCGCTGGAATTGTCCTGCGACTTGGGCAGCCAGCAGATGGGCTGGTCGTAGTCGTTGAGCTTGTCCTCGGGCGGGGCCTTGCCGTGGGCGCTCTGGCGCATGCCGTAGAAGCCGCCGGGGCGGATGAGGTTGAGCTTGCTGGCGGGCATATAGTGGCCCTCGTTGTCGCTGACCGTGAGCCAGCCGTTCGGGCCGAGGCCGCTGCCGTTCGGAGCGCGCAGCCCAGTGGCGATGACCTCCAGTTTCGAGCCGTCCTTGCTGATTTTTATCATCGTGCCTTGATGCGGCGACTGCACCTGCGGCGGCCAGGGCGCGCCCTTGCCGTAGAAGAAATTCCCGGCAGCATCGGTGTGCAGGTCGAGGCAGAACTCGTGGTAGTTCGGCGTCACGACGGTGTCGTTGTTGAAGCACTCGTAGAAGTCCGCTTCGCCGTCGCCATTCAGGTCGTGTAGGCGAGTGAGCTGGTCGCGGCAGGTGACGTAAATCTGGCCGTCCACGACCTTCAGCCCAAGGGGCTGGAACATGCCGGTGGCGAACCGCTTCCAAGTCAGCTTGCCCTGCGGGTCGTTGAGGCCACCGACAATCCAGACATCGCCATGGAAGCACGCCACGGCAGCGCGGCCATCCGGCAGGAAGTCGAAGCCGCCGAAGAAGGTTTTGGAATTCCACGGGTTCGGCACGGGCGGCGTGAGGTCGTCCACGACATAAGGGCCGTCGGTGGTGCCGGGCACCGCCTGCGTCACGACGGGTTCTGTCCAGCGGCCCGTCGCGCCCTTGGTAAGGGCGGCGAGGCTGGGGAGCTTGGCGACACTGCTTAACGCGGCTTCCACGGGGGCGATGTCCGCTTTCGCACCCTTCCACAGCGCGATGCGGAAGGTCTGCTTGCCGGCGGGAATTTTCGCGAGCACGCGGCCGTTGGCGTTCTCCAGCGTGACGCCGTTGCCGCCTTGCACCGCGATGGCGATCGACTGCGCGGGTTCATTCCCAACGGCTGGCAAATCGAGCGTGAGCTTCGGCCCTGCCGCGCCGCCCGCCGGCACCGCGTCGCACACGACCAACGTCTGCGGCGTCTTGCTGTCCAGCTCGATGGTGCGCGTGACGACATTCGCCTCGCCGACCTTCTCCAGACCCGGCATCTCCAGCACCTCGACGGTGCCGACGGTGTATTTGAGCACCACGTTCCAGCCGTTGAGATAAAGGCCGCGATACTTGGCCCACTCGGTCGGGAGGCGGCCCTGCTTGTTCGTGCGCTCGTCGTCGAGCTTGCCGTCCTTCGCCCAGCCGGGGCCGACCTGCGTGCCGAAGAGCGGCTTACCCATGACCTCGGGTGGCTGCGGGTGGACAATCTCCACCTGGCTCTTCCCGAACTTGAGATAGTCGCCCGCCCACGCCACCGAGACGCGCATCAGGTCGGTGTCGTAGCACACATGCACGTCGCGGTTCGCGCCCACCGAGACGACCACGCCCTTCATGGCGAAGTTGTTGGCGGCGGGGAACGCGCTCTTGATGGTGCCGGTGAAGTAAGGTCCGCGCTCAATGCCGTCGAGCGTGTTGCCCGCTGGCGCGGCGGACACGGAGACGGCGAGGGCGAGCAGGGCGGAAGCTACGACAAACTGTTTCATGGAGAAGAGGCTGGCTGGAATCGATACGGATGAGATGAAGCCGGAGGCTGGAAGCCGCGCTGACGGTTACTTGGCGGCGACTTTGTGAATGGTATTGTAAATGTCCGCCGCCACGTTCTGGCCGTCGGCGGACTTCACGTTGAACCTAATCCGCATCTGCATCGCCGGAGTCAGTTCGGAGATTTTGAGCGTGACACTCTTCTTGTCCGCGCTGAGCTCGACACCGGTCACTTCCAGCTTGTCGTGCTGCTTGACCTTCGGGTCCTTGGTGGAGACTTCCGGCGAGCCGTAGCCAGCGGAGTAGATGTAGTTCCACATCTCGACGTTCCAGTTGCCCGCGTCCTTCGCGCTGGCCTCGTCAAGCGGTGTGGTGAAGGTGATGCGCACGCCGGCCTTCGAGACGTGCAGCGCCTGCGGCATCCGCACCGGCTCGCCGGTGTAGCGCACCCGGCTGAACCCGCCGTCGCGCACGCCCGCCGTCTGCCAGCCGCGCAGGCCGGTGGTGTAGAGCTGGCCATCCTTGGGGTTGAAGCGACCGCGCATCGTGCCGCTGGGGAACTTCAGCGGGAACTGCACCATGCCCGCCTGCACCACGCCGTCCACCTCCTGCGGCATGACGGAGAAGAGCGTGCCCTTGCCGTAGCTCATGAAGAGGAGCTGGCCGTTGAGCGGCCCCCACTTCGGGCTCTCGACCCACACCTGCCCGCCGCTGGAATTGTCCATGTTCATGGGCAGCCAGCACATCGGCTGGTCGTAGGCGTGGATATTGTCGTCCGGCGGAGCCTTGCCGTGCGCGGCCTGGCGCATCCCGTAGAAGCCGCCGTCGCGGATGAGGTTCAGCTTGCTGGAGGGCATGTAGTGGCCTTGGTTGTCGCTCACGGTGATCCAGCCGTTCGGCCCGATGCCCATGCCGTTGGGCGCACGCAGGCCAGTGGCAATCACGTCGAGCTTCGCGCCATCTTTGGAGACCTTGAGCATCGTGCCTTGGTGCGGGGACTGAACCGTGGGCGGCCACGGTGCGCCCTTGGCGAAGTAGAAGTTGCCCGCCTTGTCGGTGTCGAGGCCGAGGCAGAACTCGTGGTAGTTCGCGGTGACGAAGGTGTCGTTGTTGAAGTTCTCGTAGAAGTCCGCCTCGCCGTCGCCGTTCAAGTCATGCAGGCGCGTAATCTGGTCGCGGCCCGTGATGTAAACCTTCCCGTCCACAAGCTTCGTGCCGAGCGGCTGGAAGAGGCCGGAGGCAAAGCGCTTCCAAGTAATCTTCTCCAGCTTATCGTCGAGCCCGCTGACGAGCCACACGTCGCCGTGAAAGGTGCAAACCGCCGCGCGGCCGTCGGTGAAGAAGTCGTGCCCGCCGAAGTAGGTCTTGGCGTTCCACGGGTTCGGCGTCGGCTCGGTGATGTGGTCCACGACGTAGGGGCCGGCATTGGTGCCGAGCGCGCCCTTGGTGACGACGGCGGGCCACTGGGCGGGGCCGCCTTTGGTGAGGGCGGTGAGGTCTACGAGCTTCTTGGTTGTCGCCGCGGCAACGCGCCGCTTCTCCGCCGCGTCAGCATAGCGCGCGAAGTCGGCGGAGTTGCCCGTCCAGTAGGCGAGTTTCGTGCCCATCAAGGGCGGCTTGGGGGAGAAAACCACACCTGCGTTGTCGGCCTGCATTTCCAGAGTGCCAGAACCTTCGAGCAACGTGACAGCCGTGACCATCCCGTTGGTGCCCTCGACGCCGAAGGACAACTTCTCCCGCACCGGCTTCCCCCCGCCGAAGCTGGTGACGAGCAACTGCATGCGCTCAGCCTTAGCCGGCTGAATCGTGCGCGTGAGCACGCCGAAGCCGCCCTCCACGACTTCGTAGCCCGGCAGTTCCAGCACACCGAAATCGCCCACGGTGTAAGACAGCACGACTTGGTCCCCATGCACATACAAGCCGCGATACTTCGCCCAATCTCTGGGAAGCGGCCCCTGCTGATTCGTGCGCGGGTCGGTGAAGGCATCGCGCTGGCTCCCGGGCTTGGCCCAGCCGGGACCAATCTTGGTCTCGAACGTGAGCTTGCCCTTAATCTTCGGCGGCGGCGGCCACTCGATGCGCTCCTGAGTCTTGCCGAATTCGAGGAAGTCCCCGGACCAGCCCAGCGCGCAGCGCAGCGTGTCGGTGTCGTAGCAGAGGTAGTGGTCCTTGTTCGGCCCGACGGTCACGACGATGCCCTTGCCGGCGGCAAGCTGTTTGCCGTCGCTGGACATGATGGTGCCGGAGAAGAACGGGCCGCGCAGGATGCCGTCAGCAGAGTTGCCCGCCG
>CAIPBN010000949.1 GCA_903863315.1 uncultured Verrucomicrobiota bacterium
CCCGGCGGGAGAGGGCCGGGGTGAGGGGGAAGAGCCGTTCGTTATCCGAGCAGGTGCGAACTGCGCAAACGACCTCCAGCCAGCGCCAGCCATTGGAAGTTGAGCGTTGAGCGTTGAGCGTTGGAAGTTCATCAGCGCGCCGCCGCTCTGACCTTGAGGAAGCTCTTGAGCAATCCCGCCATGTCCTTCAGCGGAATCATGTTCGGTCCGTCGCTCATGGCCTTGTCCGGGTCCGGATGCGTCTCGATGAAGAGGCCGTCCGCGCCGGCGGTGAGGGCGCAGCGGGCCAGCAGCGGTGCGAATTCCCGCTGGCCAATCGTGCGGTCGCCGCCCGCCCCAGGCTGTTGCACCGAGTGCGTGGCGTCGAAGACCACCGGGCAGCCCGTCTGCTTGAGCACGGGGATGGAGCGCATGTCCGACACGAGGTTGTTGTAGCCGAAGGTCGTGCCGCGCTCGGTGACGAGCAGCTTTTCGCCGCCCACCAGTTTGGCCTTCTCCACCACGCGGCTCATCTCCTGCGGCGAGAGGAACTGGCCTTTCTTCAGGTTCACAATTTTTTCGGTGGCCACCGCTGACTCGATCAAATCCGTCTGCCGGCAGAGGAAGGCCGGGATTTGCAGGATGTCCACCACCTCACCGGCGGCGAGCGCCTGCACCTCGTTGTGAACGTCCGTGATGATCGGGAGGTCCAGCTTCGTGCGGATGCGCTCCAGGATGACGAGGCCGTCATCCAGACCCGGCCCGCGAAAGGCCTTCCCGGAAGTGCGGTTGGCTTTGTCGTAGCTGGCCTTGAAGACATAGGTGATGCCCAGCCGCGCGCAAACCTTTTTCAAATGCCGCGCGACCTCGAAGCAAAGTGCCTCGCTCTCAATCACACACGGTCCCGCCAGCAGAAAGAGCTGCCTGCGCGCCGCGATTTGCTTCCAAAGTGAATCAGTGGTGTTCCGCACGGCAGGTTTGTAGCAAGGCCGGCTGGGCGGGGGAAGGAGTGAATCCCGCCGCCGGTCGCCTGCGGACGTCAGTTCCCGTAGTTGAACGGATCCGACAGCTTGGGGTCCGTGGCGAGGTTGGGGTCCGTGAGGGTCTTCATGAAGGCGACGAGCGCGGCCTTCTGCTGCGGGGTGAGCCCGAGCCGGAGGGGCGTGCCGACCGCTCCGCCCGTGCCCTGCAACGGCGGGGAGAGGTTCGGATGGGCCACGATGCCCGAATCGTAGAACTCGACCACTTGTTCGAGCGTCGTGAAACGGCCGTCGTGCATGTAAGGCCCGGTCAGCTCGATGTTGCGCAGCGATGGCACCTTGAAGAACCCCTCGTCCTGCGGCAGTCCGGTAAGTGCCCCGACGCCTTTGTCCACATAGGGATTCTCCAGCCCGTTGTTGAAGATGCCAGCGCCGGGCACGAAGTTGTCGCTGCCGTGGCAGCGCGCGCAGGTGACATGGGAAAAGGTTCCCTGACCCAGGAAGATTTGCCGGCCGAGGTTTTCCTGCGCGGTGAAGTTCGCAAAGGCGCTCGCCACGCCCTGATCGTAGCGGGACTGCACCGAGACCACGGACCGCACGAACTGCGCCAGCGCCCGGGCGATGCGCTCGGAGGTCACCTCTGGCGAGCTGAAGGTTTGGGCAAACAGGTTGGTGTAGAATGGCTCGGCGGCAAGGCGGCTGGTGAGCGCGGGGAGAGTCATGCCCATCTCCAGGGAATCTTGAATCGGGCGCAAGGTCTGGTCCTCCAGCGTGGCGGCACGCTCGTCCCAGAAGAACTTCTGCCGCTGATACCAGCGGGCATTGCTGAGGCCCATGGAGTTGCGGCCCGTGAGCCGGCCGTCGAAGCCGACGCTGAAGCGGCGCGGGTCGGAGAAGCCACTCGCCTGCACATGGCAGGAGGCGCAGGCGACGGTCTGGTTGGTGGAGAGGCGTTTGTCGTAGAAGAGCACGCGCCCCAAGGTGGCTCCGGCATCGGTTGTGAGGTTGGTCGCCGGCATGGTGTCCTGCCCGAGAATCGGCTGCTGCGAGAAGCGTGGCGGCAGCATGGGCGCGGCGTAGTTGAAGGGGGTTGCCGGCAGGAGCAGGGCGTTGTCCGTGGTGCTGGGGATGGTCTGGCGTGCGGGCTCGAACACCGCCCGGAACAGGCTCTGGGCATTGGTGCCGCCGGCCACGCCGCGCAGGAAGAAGCCATTGTGAAGCTTGATGGCTGCCACCTCGGTCCAGTTTGTCAGGTCCGTGGAGTGTTGCAGGAGCCAGACAAAATTGCCCGGCTCCGTGATCCGGATGGTGACGAGGTTCGTTCCGGTGCCCGGGCTGATTCCGAGGCTGGCAGGCGAGGGGACTTGCGCGGCGGCCAGGCCCAGCGTGGCAAGCAACACCCACAGCGCGAGGCTTGGTGGGAGCAGGGAGCGCTTTGATGGAAGGCTCATTCGTAGTTCAAACTGCCATGCCGGCGTTGAAAATGCACCTTCGGCAGGACATTTTGTGACGCCGGAGCGTAAGGGAAAACACGGAGTAGGCCAGCGACATAAGCCGGTCGGTGGCGTTCGCAAAAAATCCCCGCTGGCCTTGGGTTGCCGATGCGCTAACGATCCGGCATGGCGAAGAAGCAAGTTCAGCAGCCGTTGTCGCGTCCGCCTCTGGAGCGGATGCAGCGGATTCACCAGGCGTTGCACGCCGGCGGGTTTCCCAATGCCGTGACGCTCGCAGGGGACATGGAGGTCACGACCAAGACCATCTACCGCGATGTGGAGTTCATGCGCGACCGGCTGGGGCTGCCCATTGATTTCGACAAGCTGCGCAACGGCTATTTCTACACCGAGGAGGTCAGCGCGTTTCCCACTTTTCAAATCACCGAGGGCGAGCTGTTTGCGCTGATTGTGGCGGAGAAGGCCCTCCAGCAGTATCGCGGCACGAGCTTCGAGAAGCCGCTGCTCTCCGCCATCCGCAAGATGGAGCAGGCGCTGCCGGACACCATTTCCCTCAACCTTGCCGACGTCGAGCAAACCATCTCCTTCCGCACCACCGCCGAGCCGGTGCTGAACCTCGGGGTCTTCGACACGCTCGCCAAGGCCACCGCCGCGCGCCGGCAGCTCGAAATCGCCTACCGCAAGCCCGGCCAGCCGGCCCCGGACCGCCGCGTGGTGGACCCGTATCATCTCGCGAACATCAATGGAGAATGGTTCCTCTTCGCTTTCGACCACGGGCGGAAGGACATCCGCACGTTTGCCCCGGCGCGCATTTCGGAGGTGCAGGAGACGGGCAAGACCTTTCCGCGCCCGCAAAAGTTTTCCCTCGAGAAGCGGATGCGCGACAGTTTCGGCGTGCATTCAGCGGAAGGGGAATTCGACGTGTGCATCCGGTTCGAGGCTGCGATTGCGGACTACATCCGAGAGAAGCGCTGGCATGCCTCCCAGCAGGTCACGGAACTGCCCGACGGCGGGCTGGAGCTGCGCATGAAGCTGTCGAGCCTTGCGGAGGTGGAGCGCTGGGTGCTGGCGTGGGCGGGCCGCGCCGTGGCGGTGGCTCCGCGTGAACTGGTCGAGGCGGTGCGGGAAGGCGCACGAAAGCTGGCCGAACGCCACGCAAAGTAGCACGGCCCCTCCTGTCCGTTCCACGGCACCCTCAGAACTGCGCGCCGAGCATCCACGGCGCGAACTCATCATCGCCCAGGCCGGCGAGCTCGCTCTTGGTCTTCTTGCCGCTGGCCACGGCGATGATTTCCTCGAAGATCCGCATCCCCACCTGTTCCACTGTCTCCGTGCCGTCGAGGATGGTGCCGGCGTTGATGTCCATGTCC